>NZ_JBMNDR010000003.1:62928-248557 GCF_052543235.1 Streptomyces sp. SAS_272
CCTGCCCGGGGTCCGCGCGGGACCCCGGGCAGGGCGCAACAGCTCGAGTGATGACCGAACTTCCTACCCAGAATGACCTGGGCGAGGTTCAGAGGGTCTGCGGCCCGGTTGCCGCACTCTCAGCGCTGTGGCGCTCCCCTGTCGGAATATGAAGATGTCTGAATCTGACGATGTGACGTGGCCAGATTACCTCTCCGTGGCCGCGAGCTGACCACAGGCGCCGTCGATCTCCTGACCACGGGTGTCCCGGACGGTGACCGGCACCCCGTGCGCCGCGATCGCCTCGACGAACGCCTTCTCGTCCTCGGGCCGGGACGCCGTCCACTTCGAGCCCGGGGTCGGGTTCAGCGGGATCAGGTTCACGTGCACGGGCTTGCCGCGCAGCAGCCGGCCGAGCCGGTCACCACGCCAGGCCTGATCGTTGATGTCCCGGATCAGCGCATATTCGATGGAGAGACGACGGCCGGACCGCTCGGTGTACTCGAACCCTGCGTCCAGCACCTCGCGCACCTTCCACCGCGTGTTCACGGGGACGAGCGTGTCGCGCAGTTCGTCGTCGGGGGCGTGCAGGGAGATCGCCAGCCGGCACTTGAAGCCCTCGTCGGCGAACCGGTGGATGGCCGGCACCAGCCCGACCGTCGACACGGTGATGCCCCGCTGGGACAGCCCGAGCCCGTCGGGCGCCGGGTCGGTGAGGGCGCGCACGGCTCCGACGACCCGCTTGTAGTTGGCGAGCGGCTCGCCCATCCCCATGAACACGATGTTCGACAGCCGCGCCGGCCCGCCGGGGACCTCCCCGTCCCGCAGCGCGCGCATCCCGTCGACGATCTGGTGCACGATCTCGGCGGTGGACAGGTTCCGGTCGAGCCCCGCCTGCCCGGTCGCGCAGAACGGGCAGTTCATCCCGCACCCCGCCTGCGAGCTGATGCACATGGTCACCCGGTCCGGGTAGCGCATCAGCACCGACTCCACGAGCGTGCCGTCGAACAGCCGCCACAGCGTCTTGCGCGTGGTCCCCTGGTCCGTCGACAGATGCCGCACGACCGACATCAGGTCCGGCAGCAGGGCCTCGCGCAGCTTCTCGCGGGAACCGGCGGGGATGTCGGTCCACTCCGCCGGGTCGTGCGCGTAGCGCGCGAAGTAGTGCTGCGAGAGCTGCTTGGCGCGAAACGGCTTCTCCCCGACCTCCGCCACGACCTCCTTCCGCTCGGCGGGCGAGAGATCGGCAAGATGCCGCGGCGGCTTCTGGGCTCCGCGGGGGGCGACGAATGTAAGTTCTCCGGGCTTCGGCATAACACGACCAGTGTCGCAGATCATCTCCGGGGGCCCAGGCCAGAGCGGGGTGGGGGTGGTCACCCTCGGGTACCGACTGTCGGCGTTGGTCGACCTCGCACGGCCCAGGGACGGCCCAGGGGGCTCGAGGGCTGCGAATCGGTGGCACGCGATAGCGGGCGTGGTGGACCGTGAGAACAGCCGGGTTCACAAGGCAACGGTGACCAGTCAGGTATGGCCCCCTCAACGGCCACAGGGGCACCTCACCACCAAAGTCATCCCTGTGCCATGTCGTCGCGCAAGCCTGCCCGCCCCCTGCCATGCCTTTATCAGATCCCCAGGCCGCGTCTATCCATTTCCGGGAAGTCATTCCTCGATCACCTGGCGCGTGCTACCTCTACGGTATGGCCGACTACCAGCTAGCGCACCCTCTCTACCTTGATGTCCAGATGATGGTCAGCTTTCTCGCCTACTTGGAGGGCGGCGTCTACGTCACCAGCGAAGAGACTCTCCAACGAGAGAAGAGCAGAGACAATAAAGTCGGCGGCTCGGGAAAGATGAAACTGCCCTCACTGGGGGCCCTACTTGGGCTTGAAGCGTCATTGAACGCCGAAACCGGGGGACACACCGGAGAAACCGCAGAGACTCGGGTCGCACGACATCACACCGCCGCGAGCCTATTTAATGGTTTGTACGGATTCCTGCAAGAGGACGGCGCGATAAAGGTTCTGGAAAGCCGCGAGGAGCTAGCAAGTGTAAAGCCCGGAGACTTCGTCAAACTGTCGGGCCGTTACACCGGGAATCCACTTGAGGAAACCCTGGCAATGATGAGCCAAATCATGGCTTACATGGAGGAGATGTCCCAAGGCGTCACTGGGGCTCGAACCCAACGCTCAGCGAACCGCCGCTCAGGCAACCCGCAGACCCGCGAGCAGGCTGCACAGCCGGAACCGAACCCACTTGCCGAGATCGTTGAGCAATTTAACGAGATTGATCAAAGCATCGAATTCAGAATCCTCAAGAAGATGAAAGAAGAGTTGGAATCTTCTCCGATTCACGATGTCGTACTTGAAACCTCAGCAGGCATTAAAGCTGTCCTGACAGTCGCTTCCGAGTACTACAACAGCACTGTCGCAGAAAAGCTTAGCTCGGGCGACTTCATCGTCCTCGGCAAGGTCACCCGCGTGCTTCGTGAGGGCGAATCCATCAACCTGACCCGCCGAACCGTAATGGGCAAAATGGGCGAGGATAATTTCGCGAGCTCAGTGACGAGCATTCCCGGGTTTGCCACGCAATCCAACGACCCGGTCGTTAACCATCCGGCGGTACAAATTTTGCCCATGGCCATCTTCGTCTAAAAATCCACCCAGGACGGTGCGATTCATAGGCGAGTCAAGACCGAAGTGATCTTGAAACCGCTCGTGGCATCGATGTCACCATGAGCCAAACTCCACACCCACCACACATAAACGACTCCTGACCAGGTGATTCGGCCCAGGGGTTGTCGCGCATACTCGCCTACGCCCGTCACCTCCGGACGCGACGGGCATGGATGAGGCGCGCACAGTCCTGTCTGGATCATCTCTGTTCGTTCCGCGCATGTGCCGCTACTCTGCGTACCCATGGGGAAAGCGGTGCGTCTGTACTGGGGATACATAGCGGTTGCGGCGTTGATCGTTGCCTGGAGCCAACAATGGTCGCTACCAGTCATTGTGGCTCTGTCGGTCGCGGTGTCGGCCTATGCCTCGTTCCAAGTGCCAGTCTGGTGCGGAGCAGTCAACAGGGACGGGCGGACCTACTGCCGCAACAACGCCTACGGGGTATTGATGGGGTGTCGCAACCGCCAACACAGGTGGCAGAAACTCAAGCTGATTGTCCTGCGCAGCAAGGTCGGAGACGTGAGCCGTTCCGTGTTCCCCACGGCCAAAGAGAAGTTCAATGGTGTTCTGGCTGTTGGAGGCCTGCTGTCTGCCGTTGCAGCGGTGATCGTTCCCGTTGTGACAGGTGGTTGACGGCCTACTCCAACCAACCGCAACCTGCTCTCATCCCGTCTGCCGTCGACCCATACACCGTGGAGCGGGCGTGGTTCAGGGCGTCAAGGTGGAGCGCGCCACTGTACGAACGACCTTGACGCCCTGGGCCGCGACTGCTCGGCTCTGCCTGGGTCGACGGCAGACGGGATGAGAGCTCCCGCATCAGCCACTCACGGCCGGCACTCGCGAACGGTGCCCCTGCCATCCTGGAGCCTGAGCGCCCCCGCCGGAGGCATGTCCTTGACCTGCGGGTGACTTCCTCGCTTCCGCCCGCAGCACGTAGCGCGCCGCCGGGCGCGGCCAGCCGGGGCGCAGACAGGAGGCAGGCCGCGCCGCAGAGGCGGCGCGCGCCCGCGCCGTGCGCGGGCTCTTGATGATGTAGGGAAAGTTCTACCGCGCCCGTGATCACGAACCGCTCGATCGAGGCCTGTCGGCTCCGTACTCGTCTCGGATACCGTTCCATCCATGCCTTCTGCACTGGACACGCCCCAAGGGGCTGCGGAGCTCGCCGAGTCCCTGCTGCCTCCGCTCGGGAACCGCTGGCTGCACACACAGGCCGTGGCTGCTCGGGCGCAAGAGATCGCCGGGGCTGTGTCTGAGGCTGATCGGGATCTCCTCGTCGCCGCCGCGTGGCTGCACGACATCGGCTACGCCCCCGAGCTGCGTGACACCGGCTTCCACCCCATCGACGGCGCGCGTCATCTGGAAACGCTGGGTGCGCCGGCACGTCTCGTACGGCTGGTCGCCCACCACTCCGGTGCCGTGTACGAGGCGGAGCAACGCGGCCTCACGGCGGAGCTGGCAGTCTACGAGCGTGAAGACTCGCCGGTCCTGGACGCCCTGATCATGGCCGACATGACGACCGGCCCCGCGGGGCAGTCCTTCGACTTCGACACCCGCATCGACGAGATCCTCGTCCGCTACGAGCCGGGCAGCGAAGTGCACAACGCGATCAGCAACGCGCGGCCGTACCTCAAGGGCGCTGTCGAGCGGACGCGTGCCCGTATGGTTCATCAGCCGATGTAGGGCTCTGCCTGGCCGGCCAAACCGTGCTCGATACGCATGCGCATGGACGGGTGGATGTTCAGGTCGTCCAGCCTGCTCGGGTCGACGAACGCGACTTCCTTGCTCTCGCTGCTGGTGCGCAGCTCGCCCCCGGTGATGCGGGCCGCGAAGCAGATCGAGAACTGTTGACGCACTTCGCCGTCGTCGTAGGCCATGACGTGGCCGGGGTCGGTGTAGAGGCCGACCAGGCCCGTCACCTCGACGTCGAAGCCCGTCTCTTCCTTGGTCTCGCGCACCGCTGCGTCCGCGACAGACTCACCGACGTCGACGCCGCCACCCGGCAGGGCCCACAGGTTGTTGTCGGTCTTGTGGATGAGCAACACCTCTCCAGCCTCGTTGCACGCAACGGCTGTGACCGAGGGGACGATGCTGTTTGCCTTCGGGGCGTTCGGATCGTTGATGTAGTCGACGCGGGCCATGCCTCCAGCCTCGCACGACGGGCCCGCAGTTGAGCTAGGCGGGCCGCCCTCGGTCCCAGGTGTAGTCGAAGCTCCGCATGTAGTGCCGGAACGTGCGGGCGCCAGGGATGTAGCGGAAGTGCAGTACCGGGTTCTGTCCGGCGGGAGCTCCGAGCACGTGCGGGTTCACGAGCACGTCGTCGTCGAAGCGATAGATCGAGTTGTAGAGGATCGTGTCGTGCAGCCGGATCTCCACGCCAGGCGTCTTCATCGCGGGATCGAGGTAGCGCCGAGTGATCCGGGCGCGTGCGGCCAGGTCGTCCCCTATGCCTTCCTCTTCCCCGCGCTGGCGGACCATCTCCGACTCCGGGTCACCGAGGAGGACGCGCACCTGAGCCCCGGACTTGGCCTTCTCGGCCAGCTCGTACGGGAGGTCGGGATGGTTGTCAAAGAGGAACAGCCCCGCGTACACGAGGATGTCCACCTGGTCCGCCGCCTTCTCAATGAGCGATGACCACAACGCGGCCGGCACCGCGCCCCTGTGCGGGTAGTACGTGATGAGCTCGGACGTGCTCGCCGTCTCGGCCTGCTTCTCGACGGCCGGCCACAGGTAGACCTCGTCGACGCCGAGGTAGCTCGCGGCCTTCCAGCGGTGCCCTCGATGCGGCGTGCGGTCGGTCGTGATCCAGCGCTCCACGCTCTTGGGGTCGACCCCGACGTGCTGAGCCACGGACTGGATGGTCTCGCCCTTCGCCGAAATCGCCGCGCGCAGACGCTCGTTCGCCATGGCTTGCCCTTCCTGGGACACCTCGGGGACGTTTTGACGATAGCTCAGACGTCCCCAAACGTCCACACGGGCCGTGATGCGTCCGCCCCCTCTCGCGGTCTCCTGATCTGACCGACGGGAGTCGGTCAAGAACCCGCTACAGCAGGAGACAAGACGATGCGTCAGATCCCCGTGGACACCTCCGCCGCGACCGTGATGGTCGCCAAGACCCCCCAGCCGAAGGTGAAGGACCGCCGGACCGGCGAGATCGCCACCGACATGGAGACCGGCGCGAAGATGATGACCGTGGACGTGATGTTCGCGGCGAACGACGAGGTGGAGATCCTGTCCATCGCGGTCCCGGAGCCGGGTATCTCGGGCGAGCTGGCCATGGGTACGCCGGTCGCGCTCACGGGCCTGGTCGCCCGGCCGTGGGAGAACGACTTCAACGGTCAGAAGCGGCACGGGATCGCCTTCCGCGCGGTGGCCGTCACGTCGCTGGTCGCCGCTGCCGCGTCCTCGAAGGCGGCCTGATCATGACCGTCTTCACGGTCGCGCTGGTGCTGGTCGTCGCCGCTGCGGGTCTCCTGCGGTGGCGGCGTCCCGTCTGGTACTGGATGACCTTCGGCGTCACCCTCGCCACGCTGCGGGTCCTGGTCCGGTACGCCTCCGTCATGGACGCCTGCGGGCTGACGGTTCCGCCCTCCCGCTGGCGGCTGGCCCTGGCCCGGGTCACCAATCGGGAGGTCCCGCAGTGCCGGCCGCCCCGCATCCTGCGCGTCCGGCCGACCCGGACCGGCCTGGTCCTGCGGCTGGCACTGCGGCCCGGACAGGACGCCTTCGACGTCGCCGCCTCCTCAGACCGGCTTCGGCACTCGTTCTCGATGTACGGGGTCACCTCGCGTGAGCTGCGCTCCGGGGTCGTGGAAGTGCGGATGACCGGCTATGACGTCCTCAAGCGGGTGCAGATGCCCGCCACCGTCGAGACCCGTCCGATGCTCGTCCCGGTCGCCCTGCGCGAGGACGGCTCGGTCCACTACCGCGACTACCGCGCCGTCCCGCACGCCCTCACCCTCGGGGCGACGGAGTCGGGGAAGTCGGTCTATCAGCGCAACCTGGTCGCCGGGCTCGCGCCGATGGACGTCGCCCTGGTCGGCATCGACTGCAAACAGGGCGTCGAGCTGTTCCCCCTCGCCCGCCGCTTCTCCGCTCTCGCCGACAACCCCGACACCGCCGCCGAACTGCTGGACGCCCTCGTGACCCGCATGGAGGGCGTCTACCAGGTCATCCGTGCCGAGCAGCGCATCACCTCGGCCATCGCGGACGCGGAGATAGCCGCCGACATCTGGGACCTGCCCGAACACCTGCGGCCCGTGCCGGTCGTGGTCCTGGTCGACGAGGTCGCCGAACTCGCGCTGGCCACGAAGAAGAGCGACCCGCGCCGGGACCGGATCATCAAGGCCCTGGTCCGCCTCGCCCAGCTCGGCCGCGCGGCCGGCATCTACCTCGAGATCTGCGGGCAGCGTTTCGGCTCCGAACTCGGCGACGGCGTCACCATGCTCCGCGCCCAGCTCACAGGCCGCACCGCCCACCGCGTCAACGACGAGACAAGCGCCAAGATGGCCTTCGGCGACATCTCCCCGGACGCAGTCCTGGCCGCCATCCAGATCCCCGCCGAACTGCGCGGGGTCGCCATCGCCGGAGACTCCACCGGCGGCTGGCACCGCATCCGCGCCCCGCACACCTCGCTGCGCCAGGCCGTCAACACCTGCAACCGGCACGCCCACCGCACCCCGGACCTGCCCGAACTCGCGCCTTTCCGGCCCGAGCTGACCGGCACCGCCCCGCCGGTCGAGCAGCTGGCCGAGGCCGCTCCCGCCACGGCCTGACCCACCCCGCTCCACGGTCGGCGCGACCGCTTCGCGCCAGGTCCCTACCCCTGCCATGCCTGATGAAGGGAGAACCCCCGTCATGTGCCCCGACTGCGAGGACTTCGCCCGCACCGTCCTGCTCCTCGGCCAGCTCGCCCTCTACGCCGACACCGCCGGCGCGGACCTCGACTTCGTCGACACCGTCAGCCCCGCCCTGGCCGCCTCGCTCCCCGAGCCGCCCGCCATGCCCGGTGAGGGGTCCTGATGGCCGCCCGCCACGGCCTGCGTGTTGACGCCGTCCTGGTCCAGGCCGTCATCGCCGGAGCGCTGTCCTTCGCCCACCTGCACGACCTGGCCTCCGCTGCCGGTCAGGACGGCTGGAAGGCCTGGGCCTACCCGATCAGCGTGGACATGCTCCTGGTCGCCGCCTGGCGACGACTGCGCTCCGAGGGCCCGTCCCGGCTGGCCTGGTGCTGGTTCCTCATCGCCCTGTTCGCCTCCCTCGGCGCGAACGTGGCCACCGCCGGGTTCCTCGACCTGGCCGACCCGCCCGCCCTGCTGCGCCTGGGCATCGCCGGATGGCCCGCCCTCGCCTTCCTCGGCGGCACCCTCCTCGCCCACTCCGCCGACCACCACACACCCACCGCGCCGGCACCCGCCCCGGCCCCGGAACCCGACCCCGTCACCGACCCTGAGCCGCTCCCCGAGCCCGTGCCCGTACTGGAGCCCGAGTTTTCGCCCGTCCCGGTGGAAGAGCCCCCGGCCCTCCCGGCCGCCGACCCGGCGCCCGCGGTTCCCGCCGTCCTCGTCGACCACGCCCGCAAGGTCGCCGACGACTACCGCGCCCGCACCGGCGGCCCGATCGACACCGACACCCTGCGCGCCCGCCTCGGCGTCCCGCCCCACCTCGCCGACGCCATCGCCGCCCAACTCGCCTGACCCCGAAGGGAGAACCACTGCCGTGCCCGCCCGCGACAACTTCCACTCCGTCATGCGGATCGGCCCCGTGCAGATCGGCACCCACCGCGACCGCAACGGCCGCACCAAGCACGCCGCCGTCTGCACCAACGACCGCTGCGGCTGGTCCGCCGACTACTCCAGCGGCACCGCCGCCCAGCTCGCCGCCCGCACCCACCGCTGCCGCGTCCGCTAGGAGACACCGCCATGCAGGTCCCGCTCTGGTTCGCCCTCGCCGCCGTCGGCTACCTCGGCTGCAAGCTCTTCCGCCCGCCCCTCTGGCTGGTCCTGGTGCTCCTCCTCGGCGGCTACCTCATCGCCGACAGCCTCCTCGCCCCCGTCATCGACACCGCCCTCACCAAGTAGGGAGACCCGCCATGCTCCGCCCCAAGATCCCCACCATGCCCACCCCGACCGGACTCGTCTCCCGGCCCGCCGTCCTCGAGCCGACCACCGTCATCCAGCACGCCCCCGCCCCGACCGCCCAGACCGCACCGGTCGCGCCGGCCTCGACGTCCCGGCCCACGGTGCAGCTCACCCCGGGGTCCGTGCTCGCCCTGGTCGGCGGCGGCACCGCCGTGGTCCTGGTCGTCGGCACGGTTCTCGTCTCGATGCTCCTGGCGGTCGCCGTCACCGCCGCCTCGGTCGCCGTCTGCGCCCTGGTCATCCGCTCGCTGATCTCCTCCCAGCACCGCCGCTGAAGGGTCCCGGGGCGACGCACAAGCCGCCAAGCACGCCGCCGCCTCTGGGACCGCGTTCCGGTACGCCAACCGCATCGCCAAGGAGAACCGCATGGAAGCGCACATAGCCGCGAGCATCCTGCCGTTACTCGGCTGGGCCGTGCACGGCGGCATCCTCGCCCGCCGCCTCGCCTCCGCCCGCCGCGACCCGCTCACCGGCCTGCACACCCGCGCCGGATGGACCGCCCGTGCCGAACACCTCATCCGCCGGCACCCGCGCGCCGCCGTCCTCCTGGTCGACCTCGACCACTTCAAGACCCTCAACGACACCCACGGCCACGCCGCCGGGGACGCCGCCCTCGCAGCCACCGCCGACAGGCTGCGCACCTGGTGCGGACACAACGGCACCGCCGGCCGCCTGGGAGGAGACGAATTCGTCGCCGTCGTACGGGACTTGGCTGCCGGTGATCTCGACAAGCTGATCGCCGCGCTTCACCGCCCGCTCGACTACGAGGGCGTCCCGCTGCCCCTGGCCGCCTCGGTCGGGGTCTGCAACGTCGCCGAGCTGGCGGTGCCCGTCCTGACCGATGCGCTCGCCTCTGCCGACGCTGCCATGTACGCCGCCAAGGGACGTGGCCGCCGGAGCTCCCGCACCACTCGCTGAGAGGCCACCGGGTGGCGCACAAGCCGCCAAGCACGCCGCCACCCGGGGCCGTTCCTTCCAACCGCAATCGAAAGGAACCACCATCATGGCCCACCACAGCTCGCCCCCGCCGAGGATCTGCCCGGCCTGCGACAGCTTCGCCTCCGTCGCCGTCACCCTCGGCGGCCGCGACCACCGTGGCCACCTGCGCACCATCACCGCGCACTGCCCGGCCTGCCAGGGCACCGGCACCACGCCCATCCGCCGCGACCGCGAGGGCGCCCGTGCCTGACACCCTGCTCGACCCGACCACCCTCGGCGACCTGCTGCGGGTGGCTTCGGCGTCCGACTACACCCGCTGGGAAGACCAGATCCGCCGCACCGGCGGCTGCGCCGACCCCATCCACCTGACCGGCTGGACCCTCACCAAGGACAAGACCACCGGCGAGACCCTGCACCACTACTCCACCGAGAACGAGCCGGGCGGACGCCTCCGCCTCGCCTGCGGCAACCGCCGCGCCTCCCGCTGCCCGTCCTGCGCCTGGACCTACGCGGGCGACACCTACCACCTGATCCGCGCCGGCCTCGCAGGAGACGACCGCCGCGACGTCCCCGCCACCGTCCGCGAACACCCGCGCGTGTTCGCCACCCTCACCGCCCCCTCCTTCGGCCGCGTCCACAACCGCCCCGACCACGGCGTCTGCCGCTGCGGCACCCGCCACCAGGCCGACGACCCCACCCTCGGCACGGCCCTCGACCCCACCACCTACGACTACGCGGCGGCCGTGCTGTTCAACAACCACGCCGGACAGCTCTGGCAGCGCTTCACCAATCGGCTCCGCCGCGAGATCGCCGCCCGCGCCGGCCTCTCCCAACGGGAGCTGAAGGAAGCCGCCCGGGTCTCGTACGGCAAGGTCGCCGAGTTCCAAAAGCGCGGAGCCCTGCACTTCCATGCCGTCATCCGCATCGACGGCCCCGACGGACCGGACACCCCGCCCCCGGCCTGGGCAACGGTCGGCCTCCTCGCCGACGCCATCGAGGCCGCCGCCGTCCACTCCTACACCTCGGTCTCGGTCCCCGCCGCCGGTGACCAGCCCGCGCGTACCTTCCGCTGGGGCACCCAGCTCGACGTACGCCCGATCAAGGCCTTCGGCGACGGCTCCGACATCACCGAGCAGGCCGTCGCCTCCTACGTCGCCAAGTACGCCACCAAGGCCGCCGAAAACACCGGCACCCTGGACCGCCGCATCGGCGAACTCGCCGAACTCGACCGCCACGGCGTCCCCGACCACGCCCGCCGCCTCATCACCGCGTGCAAGGAACTCGACCCGCTTTACCCCGACCGCCGCCTGTGGGCCTGGGCTCACATGCTCGGCTTCCGCGGCCACTTCTCCTCCAAGTCCCGCCGCTACTCCACCACCCTCGGCGCGCTCCGCCAGACACGCGCCGACTACCGCTCCGCCCAGGAACACGACGCCTTCGGCCTGGACGACGTCGAGCCGGACACCGTCCTCGTCCTGGCCGACTGGCAGTACGCCGGCCACGGCCACACCCCCGGCGAATCCGCGCTCGCCGCCACCATCGCCCGCAACCTCCAGCACAACCGCGAAACCGCCCGCGAAGCCCTACGCCACCAGCTCGCCCTGGAAGGAGCCGCCGCATGACCGTCACCATGCTCCCCGAGCGCTACCTGACCCCGGCAGACGTCGCGGAGCTGCTCGGCGTTCCGGTCGAAACGCTGTACCAGTGGCGGCGGAAGCGCACAGGTCCTCCGGCCTTCCGCGTCGGCCGGCACCTGCGCTACGACCCCGTCCGGCTTCACCAGTGGGTCGACGGCCTGACCGAGGTGGCCGCCTGATGCCTGGTCATGTGCAAGACCGCTGGTACAAGACCGAGTCGGGTCCGGACGGCAAGCCAGTGAAGGTGAAGACCGACCGCTACGGCAGCGGCCTTCGCTACCGGGCCCGGTATGTCGGGCCGGACGGCACCGAGAAGAGCCGGTCCTTCCCCGACCGTCAGAAGCGCAAGGCGGAGGAGTGGCTGGCCGAGACGGCTGCCGACATGACCCGTGGCCAGTACGTAGACCCCAAAGCCGCGCGCACCACTTTCCAGCAGTACGCGGAACGCTGGATCACGGGGCAGACCACCGACTTGAACACCCGCATCGGAGTGGAGACCCGGCTACGCCTGCACGCCTTCCCTCGCCTCGGGACGCGACCGCTCGGGTCGTTTCGCCCAGTTCACATCCGCGAGTTCGTGCGCGATCTGGAGAACGACGCGGCGATAGGCGGCAGCTACGCCCGCAACATCTACGCCAACGTCCGCGCGGTGCTGTCGGCGGCCGTGGATGACGGCCACCTCGCCCGGAATCCTTGCTCGGCCGCATCCGTCCGCCCGCCGGCCGTGTCGACCGCTCGCGTCGTGCCATGGCTCCCGTCCCAGGTGCGTGCGGTCCGTGACGCTCTGCCCGAGCGGTACCGAGCCATGGTCTCCGTGGGCAGTGGCTGCGGTCTTCGGCAGGGCGAGATCATCGGTCTGTCGGAGGACGCCGTGCAGCTCGACGGCGACACGCTGCGGGTCACCACGCAGGTCAAGCTCATCCGAGGTGTCGCGGTCTTCGCTCCGCCCAAGGGCAACAAGGAACGGGACGTACCGCTGCCGTCCTCAGTCGCCTCGGTCCTGCGGCAGCACATGAAGAGTCATCCGCCCGTGAGCTTCAAGCTGCCGTGGGGCCGGCCGGACGGTCCGCTCACCGAACGGCGCCTGATTTTCACCAACACAGTCGGCGGCCTCGTCTGGCGGAGCAACTTCAATGTCTACGAGTGGAAGCGCGCTCTTGCCGCGGCCGGCCTTATCCCGACTCCCGAGCCTGGGCAGCGGCACGCGTCCGCCCGGCACCACGGGATGCACGCGCTTCGCCACTTCTACGCCTCGGTCCTCCTGGACGCGGGCGAGAGCATCAAGGCGGTAAGCGAGTATCTCGGGCACTCCGACCCGGCGATGACGCTGCGGGTGTACGCCCACCTGATGCCCAGCAGCAGCGAGCGCGCCCGCCGCGCCCTGGACGACGTCTTCGGCACGGCCCAGGAGCCCTGACGGCCCAGGGACGGCCCACCGGGCACAAGACGGCCCCCTACTGGCGACAAAACCGCTGGTAGGGGGCCTCTTCGCGCCCGTGGGAGATCAGTTCTCCGGGCTTCGGCATAACACGACCAGTGTCGCAGATCATCTCCGGGGCCCCAGGCCAGAGCGGGGTGGGGGTGGTCACCTGCAGGCAGCGCCTGTCCTCCTCGGACGGCACAGGGTCTCGAAGATCACTCGGCAGAGCGTCACCCCCGCAAGCATTCGGCAATAGGGGTTCGAGTCATCAGACGGCTCACGCGGCTGGTGCGCTCTCGGCCACGCGCCAGCCATATCTTCACACCTCCACTGTTCTCTACCCGCGATCGACTGCCACCGCTATCCTTCACGGGAAGTTCCTCTTGACTGGGGGTACGGGTGGTCAGCCGTCTGACGGTGGGGATCGACGTGGGCGGCACAAAGACTGCCGCTGTTCTCATGTCCGGCTGTCGCACAGTTCTAGCCGATACCGTCGAGCCCACGGATCGCTCGGCCCCTCCGGAGCAATCCGCGAGCCAATGCCGGCGACTGATCGATTCCTTATTGGAGACGACGCACTCCGCTCGCGATGCTCTGCATGCTGTTGGAGTGGGGCTGCCTGGACTCATCGCGCCGGACAGAACCTTCCGGGATTCCATCATTCTGCCTGCCTGGCGTGACGTCGACTTCGAGTCTCTGCTGGGCTCGCGTCTCGGCGTCCCCGTCACCGTCGACAATGACACCACCATGGCTGCGTTAGGACATTTTGCCAGCTTGCGGCCGCACAAGCGTCCGCGTTGCCTTGTCTGCCTCACGTTGGGCACAGGAGTGGGCGGCGCAGTTCTCCTGGATGGGAAACCGCTGCGGGGCAGCGACGGCACCGCTGGGCAGATCGGCCACCTCGTCGTCGAGCCTTCCGGCAGACGGTGCGACTGCGGCAGCAAAGGCTGTCTCAATGCGTACGCCTCAGGTACTGCCATCAGAGCGCGCTTCGCCGAATTGAAGGCCGATGAATCAAGACCGCATGACGCATCCGCAGTCGCTTCGAACCTTGATTTACGGACTGCATTGCGTCACGGGGATTCCGCCGCAGAGAGAGCGCTGCGAGAAGCGGTGAATGCGCTCACCACAGCCGTATCGGGCATGGTGAACGTGCTGAATCCCGAGCTGGTCGTCCTTGGTGGCGGCGTAGCCAGCCTCGGGCGACGACTGACCGATCCCGTGCAAGCCGGCGTCTCCCGGCACTCATTCCCGGCCCCGGCCCGGCGAGTACGCGTATGCGTAGCCGCGCACGGCCCGCTGACGGGGGCTGTCGGTGCGGCCGTGACCGCCGGAATGCTGAGCGGCACGGCACCCTCGGACTCCTTCCGCCTGTGCCACACCGTCGAAAGAGACACCCGATGAGACCGGAAGAAATGCCGGGATGGATCAGTCGCGCCCTCCCCATGCCCGATCGAACCGTCGTATGGCTCCTCGACGTCGACGACACCCTCACCGACACCAAGTCGATGCATCACGACGCAGCCGAGTCTCTGGCGCCGGAACTGTCGGGGAGCATGACGACCTCCCTGGCCGCCTCGGTGGCCCGTCGCTTTCGTGAGGTGTTCGACGAACTCCTGGTGCTCCATCAACAGGTACCAACCGCTGGCAGGGCGGCGCTTAACTCTGTGAAGGAACTCGAGTCGCGAGTCCGCATCCATCAGGTCGAAATCCAGGAGAAGTGGGGAATCACACGCCTGTTCAGTCGTGAGATCCTCCTGCGTATCGCCGTCGAGGATTGCGGCGCAAGCCTCCCAGCGAAAGAGCTGAACCGCTGCGTCGATCGTTACTGGGATCACATGCGTGAGCACCCGTTCGTGTTCCCCGACGCTGCCCGCCTCTCTCGAAGACTGGCGTCGCACAGCATTCCCGTTTACCTCATGACATCCAGCGACGCTCGATATCGTGAGTGCGGTAACGGGCAGTTCATCTACGACCCTCGAGCGTCACGCAAAGACAAACGCAAACGGATGGTCAATCTCCGCAATCACGGCATCAACTATGCATCATCCTTCATCGGGGACCCGATCGACAAGCCCAGTAAAGAGTTCTACGAGTTGGTCTTCTCAGGCATTTCCCGTGACCTGGACGCGCCTCTACAGTCGCTCTCCATCGTCGTTGCGGGCGATTCCTACCGATCCGACATCCAAACTCCTCTCAAGATCTACGATTCCACCCTCGGCGTCCTGTGCCGCCGAGAGCAGTCCGCCGTCCGGGTCGAAGCGGACCGAGTACTCTCCGTCGGAGACTTCGACATGCTCACAAGGATGCTCGACGTCATCGAAGGCGAGGACCGAGGATGAAGGTGGCCGTCATTGTGGACGACCTGGATCCCGCAAGACGAAGAAAATGCTTCTGGGATGAACAACTGACCTCCATCCCTGATCTCCAGGTCGAACTTGTCAGCCTTCAGGAGAACATGGAAGCACGCCTGTTCTTCAACATCTACGTCTACGACGTCGTCATATTCAACTGGTGCGTACTGGACGGGGCGGTCATGTACGCGGCGGACCGCGCCCAGGACATCCTCGCCTTCTACGACGACCACTTCATCCAATTCGTGCGGCGGGGCGGTGTTGTGATCATGGAAAATCAGCCCAAGCGATGGCGGCCGGCTCAGCGAGCCTACGACATCCTCTTCCCAGGCCAGATGGCCGTCCTGGCGCGCGAAACCTACCCGTTCGGTTCGACCGTCCAAGTCAACGCTCGCCTCAGGGAACACCCGATTGTCCAGGGGGTCGCCGCCCCCATTCACTCCGCCTACTCCCAGCCCCCCGGAACGTCTTGGTTCCCCCCGGGATCGACGAGTGTGCGGTCGATAGAAGAGCTCAACCCGACCAAGATGTACACAGGGGCCTTTCAGAGCTGGTCGAAGGAATGGCTCCCGCTCCTGTATACCGAAGACCGACAGAACCCGGTGATGTTGGTGAAGTCCGAGGGCCTGGGCCTCTGGGTCGTGACGACGATGTACATAGCCTCGTCCAATGTTCACGACCTCATCGAATCATTGGTGGTCGGGGCCCGCAATCACAGGACCGCTATTCGGAATTTCCATACGACCGAGAAAAGCAAGCGGCGCGTTCGAGCGCTGATGTGCGCAGCCATCATTTTCGTCGTAGCCGTCGGACTCTTCCTTCTCCTCCAGTCGGGACTTCTGGAATCCAAAGTTCCGTACGGCGACACCTGGGCCGGGAACATCACCGTCAGCGTCCTCTTTGCAGCTCTCGCAAGTGGAGCCACCTTCCTCCGTGGATTCTTGATCCTGACCTGGCGAGCGGCACGCAACCGCTGATGCGGAGCAGTCATGACGGTCCCAGCGACACAACCAGCTTGCGGTAGGGCGCAGTGTTCGGATCCCTACGTTGCAGCAGAATTCCCGAGACTGCTCGAGGAGCGTCTTCCACAGACACCACGTCTGTGATGATCCGACGGAAGACGTCAGGATGACGTAGCAGCATGTCCATGGCACGGCTTATGTGCTCCGGCGAGGTCCCGCGGTGCCCGGTGAGATAAATGATCTTCCCCTCGCGGGTCCGCGCTTCGAACCTCCGTCCGGACCGCGGGCTGCCGCACACGTTGCGGCGACGAATCAGATTCAGTTCGACATCCGGAATCTCACTGATCTTCTCTCCCGGCCTGAACCCCGTGGTCAGATCGATGCAAGCGCCGGCACCTGCGACAGCGACGGCCTGAGCGAGCGCTTCACGTCGTTGCCCTCTACCCACACACAGCGCCACTGCATCCGGACCGGACCCTCTGTACAGGGCGGCACCGGCGGGGAAGCGACGTGACGACGGGCACGACGCAAGACCCTCTTCCACGAATCCGTTGTCCACCGCACTCTGCACTCTGCGCTCGGATCCGTCCACGAGCGCGACTTCCGCAACCCCCAGCAGGCGCGCCGCCACAGCGGTGACCACGCCCATCGGCCCCGCGCCCACCACCAGCAACCGCGTGACGGTTCCGGGAGCGCCGAGAAGCCCGAGACTGTAGACCGCGACAGCGAGAGGCTCCGAGATGACGGCGAGCAGCGGGGCCAGGCCGGTGCGCACCGGGATTAACCGCGCAGCCCACGACGTCGCCTCTGAAAGGCATACCGCCTCCTGCAGCATCCCCTCTTCGCTGTGCCCGACGATGCGGTCCTGATCGTGCGGATCCACCGGGTTGACCAGGTAGAGCCCTCCGTGCGCCCCTTCGCCGACTGCATTCCTCTGTCGACGCTCAGGAACTTGCACCACCGCCTCATGCCCCAGAATCCGAGCGGTGTCGTCGCGGCCGCCCGCGAGGATGTCGAGGTCCGTGCCGCAGATGCCCACGAACAGGGGCTGCACGACGCGATGCGCGTCAACGTGTGGAGGGAGGTCGAACGCTTCGCAGGTGAGCGCACCATGCCCGGGGGTCATGACGAGCCGTCTTGCACGTCGCCGCATCACGCCCGGCCCTTCACTCGCCATGACCAGAGAGCCTGGACCACGCTTCTCTGAGTTCGTTGCGCTCCACATCGCTGACGAATACGGGTGCGTGTCCGACTTCTTGGATCAAGGGAAATCGTTGACTCCCCCCTCGATGGGCGGCTGTCTCACCAAGGCTTTCGAAGAGCTGATCGGCTGTCACAGAAGCGCTGTAGACAGGGAGTCCGACCGCTTTGATCAAGCATATGACTCGGTCCACGACATCGGGCAGGGTGATGCCGCGGTCTCGGCCGATCTCTAGGGTGAGTGCCATGTCGATTGCGACCGCTTCGCCGTGGGTCACTGAGAGACCGCTCATCTCGATCAGGGAGCTCACACTATGCCCGAAATCGACTGCACGATCGAGTCCCCTTTCCCATAGGTTGCCGGACAGCGACGACATCATGGCGTCGGCTGCTCGGCCTACCGCCTCAAGCCCTTTCTCGGTCTGATAGAAAGCTGGATCGGAAAGTCGATGCGCATCGAATTCCAGCAGGTCGAAGAGTGTCTCGTCAGCGACGACGGATATCTTGATCGCCTCGGCTATTCCACTCATCATGAATCGGTGCGGCAGGGTATTGAGGAACCTCACGTCCAGAATCGTGTTCACGGGTGGATAGAACAGCCCCAGACGGTTCTTGTGACCGAACTCGTTGATAGCCACCTTTGCCCCCACCCCTGCGTCGATGAGCCCGACCAGAGAAGTGGGCACGCGCACATACGGAACGCCTCTCCGGTACAACCCTGCTGCCAACCCGACTGCATCGAGCACCGCCCCGCCGCCCAGTGCAACTACGGGATGCAGCCGACGGGAGACCTCAGCGGACTCGAGCGTCTGAAGAATCAGTTCCAGCGCCTTCCAGTTCTTCGCCGACTCACCCGAGGGCACGGCGCGAAGAAGGGGACGCAACCCAGCCGCGTCGAGTTCGACAACCAACTCGGGACCGTATATCTCGGAAACTGCCGCGTCAGCCAAGATGACCGGTCGGACAGCCCCCAGCGAAGCGAGACTGCGGACGAGCGCCCTTGCCGCTCCGCCTCTGGTCAAGACAGCCTCGTACGCCACCGACTGTTGCTCGTCCATGCGACGCGTTCGGTGAGACAGGAGATCTCCGAACGAGGGCCTCATCAAAGGCTTCGTCGCGAGTGCGGCGCCCAGCAGTCCGGCCGAGTCGTCCACGCCCGCGAACTGCACAGTGGTCCGGAAGTACTGCGGATCCGCCTCGGTAATCATATACATGCCAAGTCTTTCCAAAGTGCGATGCACTGCGTCTTGGTACGCATGGCCGAGAGACTGCGGCACGCCTCCGGTGACGACGATCCGCGTCACTTCCGGGTCGACAGTCAGCAGCGAGACGATGGACTGGGCGACAGGCTTCACGACTGAGTGCAGAAGTTCGGTCGCTGCCGGATCCGATGTCGCGAGGCCCTCCAGGAGCAGGGCAGGCCAGAGCGACGGATCTTGGAGCAGGGCGGGGTCGAGCCACTTTGGTCGTTCCAGTGCGGACGCCAGCCTGGCCATCACACGGGGTATGCCACGACCTGAGCAGTAGGCATTGAGGTGGGAAGGACCCCCGCAGTCACAGGGGAGGTCCAGCGCACGTCCGGCGACGTGGAAATCGATCGGTATGTGTCCGATCTCCCCCTGCATCCCGAGTTGCGGGTGCAGGGGCACTCTCCGATTCGCCACTTCGATCGTCCGGCAGGCGATTCCCGTACTGATCGTCAATACACTGATCTTCTTTGCATGGCGATACGCAGCCCTGCTCGCAAAGTAGGTGGCCAGCGCGGTCACATCGTTGATCACGGACCACTGGACGTCGGCCCTCGCCGCGGAGAGTGCCTTTGTGAGATCAAACGATTCCGAGCCTGGGCCCCAGAGGGGCCCGGAGCCAAGTATGACGCCTGTGTGCCCATTGACTGCTGCACCGACAGAGATGCTGACCGACAGGGGCGCGTTCACGCTCCCACCCCCCAGCCTGTGCGACTCACCGAGCACGTAATCGACGAGTCGCTGGCGCAACTGTGCCTGTGACAGGCCTGGATGATTCAGATAGTTGACCGCCGGCACACGCGTCGCGCCGGTCAGGGAACCGTCCGCGTTCCGCACAGCACTGCGAAACCACGTTCCCCCGATGTCCAAGACCACCTGACGAGGGTGCTCTGTAAACCCGGCAGGGCACGACGCTAAGGCAGCTGGTCCATCCACTAGAACTCCGCCAGGGAGTCGAACGAGCCGATGTCGACCCCGGTCGCGGCGACGACTGATCTGACGTCTGCGTCGATGGCCTTGAGCAGCGCGCCGTCCTCATCGAACGTCTCTGCGATGATCACCAAATTAGGGGAATTGGACGACGCCCGCACAAGCAACCAGCTTCCGTCTTCCAATTCCACCCGAATACCGTTGAGTCGGTTGATCCGCGCGATGGGTTGCCCTGCGAGCCGGTGGTTCTCCTCGAAGTATGCAGCGATCTGGTCGACCACGGCATACTTCGTCTCGTCCGAGACATAGGGTTGCCGATTGGGAGAGGCAAAGGACTTCGGCAGGAGCGATAGCTTCGCCGAGAGATTCCAGTCCTTTTCGGTAGCCTTGGCGCTGCAAAGTGCCCAGAGCAGTGCCAGGGCGGCGACACAGGCGTCATCGTACCCTCGACCGAGTGGCTCACCGAAGAAAAAGTGGCCACTTCGCTCAAATCCCGCGACGGCACCGGATTCGGCGACGGCGGCCTTGACGTAGGAATGTCCTGTCTTCGCCCACACGATATCGCTGGCCAGCTCGGACTCGTACAACGAAGTGGACTTGACGTCGATGACGAAGGGTCCGGCTACCTTGATCTGCTCCTCGAGGAACTTGGCAACCACCAGTCCGACACGGTCGGCGAAGACGAGTCGGCCCAAGTCGTCGACCACGCCGAGACGATCACCGTCTCCATCGAAGCAGAGCCCCACATCGGCTCCGCTACCAGCCACCAGAGACTCCACCGCGCGGAGGAAGGGGACACTTTCTGGATTCGGGTTGAAGTTCGGAAAGGTCCAGTCGGGTTCCACATTGCCCGGAACGACCTCGAAGCCGAGGCGCTCCAGAAGCACCGGCGCATAGAGGCCGGCTGTGCCGTTACCCGTCTCCACCGCGACCTTGAGGCGTGGCAGGCCCTCGAACCGGTCCGCCCACTCCTCGACGAGTCCGTCGAGATAGGCTTCGCGGGCGCCGTCACTGAACGTGTAGGAGCCCGACCTGCCCTCCGTGCCGGCAGCCTGGGCGGCGAGGGTGTACGACTTGAATTTCTGCATCTCGTCCGGACCGAAGGTCGATGCCTTGCGGTGGCCGATCTTCACGCCGGTCCAGCCGTTCTCATTGTGGCTTGCCGTCACCATGGCAACACAGTCCACATCCAAGGAGAACTGCGCATAGTAGGCGCCCGGCGTCGTCGTGAGGCCGATGTCCACAACGTCCATACCTGCTTGAAGCAGACCGACCACAAGCGCATTTTTCACGTTCTCCGAATAGCTCCGGAAGTCGTGACCCACGACGATGCGCCGACCGGCATCGAGTTCCTCAGCAAGGAAGCGACCCAGGTGAAGCCCGAGGACTCGGGCCCCCACGAAGTTCAGCCCGACAGGAGTACCGTCGCCGGTCGGCTGGATGACCCACCGTGCGTCATACTCCCGAAAACCCGTCTCGGCAAGAAGAATGTCTTCGACATAGCTTGCCGAGTTGTACGTCCCGCTCATTCAGACATCACTCCGAGTCGCCTTTTCTCCCAGAGTGTGCAAGTACTCGAGAGGAAATTCAAGAATCAAGCGCCTAGGCATTGCACCCACCCTGGAAAGGTCGAACATGAATCGCTCACCCAGGCGCTCCAACGTGAGTCGGTCGTGCTCTAATTCAATGGTGTGCGGACCGGCCGTCGCGGTGGCATCAGCGACGACGCGGGCGAAATCTGCACTTCGAAAAGTACCGGTGATGTCCACCCATTCATCGGTCTCGAGGTCGAACGGCCAGTGAGCTTTGACGACCGCGACGTCCGCGTCACTGAAGATATCGACACTGCCCTCTACGGGGTGAGGAAAGCTGAGGGTCATACTCACGGTGCTTCCGCCTCTCGGAGTTCAGGACTCACCCACGCGGACCCAGAGTCACCGCGACATGACGAAGGGTAACTGGATCGACGTCTTAGCCACTATACTGCGTGCCCCCTGGACAGAGTGGCGTTCAGGAGTTGTCGTATCCGGGCATTCCCTGTCTGGACCCGCGACGCGAGGACATACGTCCTCCTCACTGCGAGGCATGCTACGAAACGCCTGGAGCCCCCGCCGGGGCGGGGGCTCCAGAGTGCGGCGTACGGCACCGCCTCAGCCCGAACCCGCGAACAGGACGAACAGGGCCCAGACCACCGGCGCCGTCGGCAGAAGGCTGTCCAGCCGGTCCATGATGCCTCCGTGGCCCGGGAGCAGGGTGCCCATGTCCTTGATGCCCAGGTCCCGCTTGATCATGGACTCGCCCAGGTCGCCCAGCGTGGCGCTGACCGCGACGGCGAAACCGAGCAGCAGACCCTGCCACCAGGTGCCGTCGTCGATCAGGAACTGCATGCACAGCGCACCGGCCACCATCGCGAACGACACCGCGCCGAGCAGGCCCTCGCGGGTCTTGCCGGGGCTGATGCGCGGAGCGAGCTTGGTCTTGCCGAAGCGCCAGCCGACGGCGTACGCGCCCGTGTCGCTGACGACCGTCAGGAGCAGGAAGATCAGGACGCGGAAAGCGCCGTCGTCGGCGGTGAGCATCAGGGCGACGAACGTGGCCAGGAACGGGACGTAGAAGGCCGCGAAGACACCGGCGGTGACGTCCTTCAGATAGCCCTCGGGCGGTTCGGTCATGCGCCAGACCAGCACCGCGAGCGCGGTGAGGGCCATGGCGACCCACGCGCCCTCGGGTCCCCGGACGTATCCGGCGACGACCATCGCGGCCCCGCCGACCGCGAGCGGCACGAGCGGCGCCTTGATGCCCTTGCGCTCCTGCAGCCTGCTGGTCAGCTCCCACAGACCCACGACGACGGCGACCGCTATCACGCCGACGAACACGGCCTTGACGACGAACAGCGACGCGACGATCACGACGCCGAGCCCGACGCCGACCCCTATGGCCGCGCCCAGGTCTCGGCCCGCGCTCTTCTTCTGCGGTGCGGGCGCCGGCTGAGGGGCGTCGGGCATGGGCTCCGGATTCTGCGGCACCGCCGCAGGGGGCTGTGCCGACGGGGTGTCGTTGCCGTGGGCGGCATCGCCGTAGGACTGGGTGCCGTAGGGCGCGCCGCCGTAGCTCTCGTCGCGGAACAGGGGGCCGCCCGGCCGAGCGGCCCCCCGGTCGTCATCCTGGTGACCGCCGTGTGCGGGTACGTCGGGGACGATGGGCATGGGGCGAGTCTGCTGCGCCTCAGGCGCATCGTACGCGGGACCCGCCGGGGCGGCCCCCTGGACAGGTCCCTGCCCCTGATCGACGGGCCCCCAGTACCCGGCCCTCGGTCCGGCGTGCGGCGGTGAGCCCCAGGAAGAGTCGTTCATCAGACCTCGAGCAGCTCTGATTCCTTGTGCTTCAGGAGCTCGTCCACCTGAGCGACGTACTTCGCGGTGGTGTCGTCGAGCTCCTTCTCCGCACGGCGGCCCTCGTCCTCGCCGACCTCGCCGTCCTTGATCAGCTTGTCGATCGCGTCCTTCGCCTTGCGGCGGACCGCGCGGATGGACACCTTGGCGTCCTCGCCCTTGCCCTTGGCGACCTTGATGTAGTCGCGGCGGCGCTCCTCGGTCAGCTCCGGGAACACCACGCGGATGATGTTGCCGTCGTTGCTCGGGTTGACGCCCAGGTCGGAATCGCGGATCGCCTGCTCGATGTTGCGCAGCGCGGTCTTGTCGAACGGGGTCACCACCGCCATGCGCGGCTCCGGCACCGAGAACGAGGCCAGCTGGTTGATCGGCGTCGGTGCGCCGTAGTAGTCGGCGACGATCTTGTTGAACATCGCCGGGTGCGCACGGCCGGTGCGGATCGCGGCGAAGTCCTCCTTGGCGACGACGACGGCCTTCTCCATCTTCTCCTCGGCCTCGAGGAGGGTCTCTTCGATCACCACTTGCTCCTGCGTGTCTTGAGTAGGCCCGGCTGCGGATCCTTGCGGGGGCGGCGGCCGGCTGCGTCGCGTCTTCTTCCTGCACGGTTCCCGACCGGCAGGACATTGTCCATCCCCCGACCAGGGTCCGCCCCCCGGTCAGGTGTTGTCGTACGAAACCGGGTTTCCACCGGTCAGGCTCGGCCGCCTTGCTCGTCCACAAGCGTGCCGATCTTCTCACCCTTGACGGCGCGAGCGATATTGCCCTCCGCGAGAAGCTCGAAGACGAGGATCGGGAGTTTGTTGTCCCGGCACAGCGTGACCGCCGTGGCGTCGGCGACCTTCAGCTCGCGCGTGATGACCTCGCCGTAGCCGAGGGCGTCGTACTTGACGGCCGCCGGGTTGGTCTTGGGGTCGGAGTCGTAGACGCCGTCCACACCGTTCTTGCCCATGAGCAGCGCCTCGGCGTCGATCTCCAGGGCGCGCTGCGCGGCGGTGGTGTCGGTGGAGAAGTACGGCATGCCCATACCGGCTCCGAAGATCACCACACGGCCCTTCTCCAGATGCCGCACGGCGCGCAGCGGGATGTACGGCTCGGCGACCTGGCCCATGGTGATGGCGGTCTGCACACGGCTGTCGATGCCCTCCTTCTCCAGGAAGTCCTGGAGGGCGAGGCAGTTCATGACGGTGCCGAGCATGCCCATGTAGTCCGAGCGGGCGCGGTCCATGCCGCGCTGCTGGAGTTCGGCGCCGCGGAAGAAGTTGCCGCCGCCGATGACGACCGCGATCTCGGCGCCGTCGCGCACGACCGCGGCGATCTCGCGGGCGATCTTGTGCACCACGTCGGGGTCCACGCCCAGGCCCCCACCGCCGGAGAACGCCTCTCCGGACAGCTTCAGCAGGAACCGGCCGTGTACCTTGCCGTCGTCGCTCTTCTGGGCCTTGGTGGTCATGGGAGTTCCCGCCTCTTTCGCATGGTGCACAAACGAAGAAGGCCACTGCCGGTGGGGTGTTGTTCGCATCCCATGCGCGGCAATGGCCTCCTCGTCAGATCTGCTGTCGTCCGCCACGCGTGCGCGTGACGGCGTACCGGACGACTGCACCCGACCCTATCGGGCCGACGCGTCGATCGCGGTACGGACTCAGATGCCGACCTTGATGCGCGAGAAGCGCTTCAGGGTGACACCGGCCTCGTCCAGAACCTTCTGGACCGACTTCTTGTTGTCCAGCGCGTACGGCTGGCCGAGCAGCGTGGCGTCCTTGAAGAAGCCGTTGAGGCGACCCTCGACGATCTTCGGCAGGGCGGCCTCGGGCTTGCCCTCGGCGCGGGTGGTCTCCTCGGCGACGCGGCGCTCGGACTCGACGACCTCGGCCGGCACGTCCTCCTTGGAGAGGTACTTCGGCGCGAAGGCGGCGATGTGCTGGGCGACGCCCTTGGCGATCTCGGCGTTCGGCTTGTCCAGCTCGACGAGGACACCGATCTGCGGGGGCAGGTCGGGCATCGTGCGGTGCATGTACGCGGTGACGTAGCCGTCGGTGAACTGCGCGAAGCGGTCCAGCACGATCTTCTCGCCGAGGTTGGCGTTGGCCTCGTCCACGAACGCCTGGACGGTCTTGCCGGGCTCGATCTCGGAGCCGAGCAGCGCCGCGATGTCGGCCGGGGCGGTCTTCGCCACGTGCTCGGCGATCGCGTTGGCGACGGCCTGGAACTTGTCGCCCTTGGCGACGAAGTCGGTCTCGCACTTCAGCTCGACGATGACGCCGGAGGAGTTGTCGTCGGCGATGACCGAGACCACGGCGCCGTTCTCGGCGGAGCGGCCCTCGCGCTTGGCGACGCCCTTCTGGCCCTTGATGCGGAGCGCCTCGACGGCCTTGTCGACGTTGCCCTCGGCCTCGTCCAGCGCCTTCTTGCAGTCCATCATGCCGGCGCCGGTGAGCTCACGGAGCTTCTTGACGTCAGCGGCGGTGTAGTTCGCCATGATCTGTGAATCTCTCTCGGAGTTCGAAGTCTCGAAGATCTACGAAGATCTGCGGGCTGTGGGTGGACGGCGGGCGGCACGCTCGGTGCCCCCCGCCGTCACTTCGCCCTACGTCCGTACGGGCCGCGTGGCGACCGTACGGCTCACGGCCTGACTCAGGCCTGCTCGCCCTCGGCGGCCGGAGCGGCCTCGGCGGCGGGAGCCTCGTCGGCGGCAGCCTCGGCAGCGGGGGCCTCGACAGCGGCGGCCTCGGCGGCCGGAGCCTCGTCAGCGGCCTCGGCCGGCTTCTCGGCAGCCTCGTCCGCCTTCTCGGCGTCGGCCTTCTTCTCGCCCTCGAGCAGGTCGCGCTCCCACGCGGCCAGCGGCTCGCCGGCGGCCTTGTCGCCCTTGTCGCCGGTGGCGACGCCGGAACGGGAGATCAGGCCCTCGGCGACGGCGTCGGCGATCACGCGGGTGAGCAGGGTGACGGAGCGGATCGCGTCGTCGTTGCCCGGGATCTTGTAGTCGACCTCGTCGGGGTCGCAGTTGGTGTCGAGGATGGCGACGACCGGGATGTTGAGCTTCCGGGCCTCACCGACCGCGATGTGCTCCTTCTTGGTGTCCACGATCCAGACGGCGCTGGGGACCTTGGACATCTCGCGGATACCACCGAGGGTCTTCTCGAGCTTGGCCTTCTCACGCGAGAGGACCAGGAGCTCCTTCTTCGTCAGACCCGAGGCGGCGACGTCCTCGAAGTCGATGAGCTCGAGCTCCTTGAGGCGCTGCAGGCGCTTGTAGACGGTCGAGAAGTTGGTGAGCATGCCGCCCAGCCAGCGCTGGTTGACGTAGGGCATGCCGACGCGGGTGGCCTGCTCCGCGATGGCCTCCTGCGCCTGCTTCTTCGTGCCGACGAACATGACCGTGCCGCCGTGGGCGACGGTCTCCTTGACGAACTCGTAGGCGCGGTCGATGTACGACAGCGACTGGAGCAGGTCGATGATGTAGATGCCGTTGCGCTCGGTGAAGATGAAGCGCTTCATCTTCGGGTTCCAGCGACGGGTCTGGTGACCGAAGTGGACGCCGCTTTCCAGCAGCTCCCGCATCGTGACGACGGCCATGGCCGTTCTCCTTGGGTTTCTCGGTTGTGCCGCGGGAACCGGACGGCTCCCGCGCCTGACGCCCGCGATGCGCCGAGCCACGAAGGACCGAGAGGCGCTGATACCGGAAGACCGACGTGGCCGGGCCCCCCGATATTGGGGCGTGCGAAGTCGACCCGGTGACCCGGATCGCCAGAAGAAGTGTACGGGACCCGCGGGGTGCCGGGTGACGCCGCTGTCCACAAGCTGTGCACGGTCCACAGGCCGAAGCCCTGATCGGCGGGGTGCGGGACGGTTCGGTCATGTATGCGAAGCGATGCCTCGGCGGCCTGGCGCTGCTCCTGTCGGTCATGACGCTGACGTCCACGGCGTGGGCCGGCCCACCCGCCTCACCGGACTCGTCGGCCCGACCGGTTCCACCGCGCTCGTCCGCCCCGCCCGACCCGCCGAGCCCTGCAGACCCATCCGCCCCACTCGACCCACCCGACCCACTCAACCCACTCGACCCACCGAGCCCGGCAGACGCGCCGGACCCGCAGAGCCGGTCCGACCCACCGGGCCCTTCCGACCTGCCGGACCCGCCCGTCTCCCCGGGCCCGCCCGTCTCCCCCTACCCCGCTGTCCCCACTGTCCCGGCCGCGCCGCCGCCGGCCTCCCCGTCCTCTGGTCCCGCCCCCGCCCCCGCCCCCGCAGAGGCCGAGCCCGGCGGCGAGGCGCCTCCCGTCCCGGCGATCGGCCGGACGTGGCCGGTGGGCACGCGTCCGCCGGTGGTGCGCGGCTGGGAACCTCCGGCGACGCCGTATGCCCGCGGCCATCGAGGCGTGGACCTGGCGGCCCCGCCGGGCGCACCGGTACGGGCGGTGGCGGCCGGACGCGTGTCCTTCGCCGGCCGGGTGGCGGGCCGGGGCGTCGTCTCGGTGGAGCTGACGGCCACGGGCCTGCCGCCGCTGCGCACGACGTACGAGCCCGTGCGGGCGTCGGTGCGCGAGGGTGACCAGGTGATGCCGGGCCAGGTAGTCGGGACGGTGGAGCCGACGGGCTCACACTGTGCGCGGACCTGTGTGCACTGGGGGCTGCGGCGCGGCGGCGCCTATCTGGACCCGTTGTCCCTGCTGCCGCCGTGGCTGCGGCGCACGGCACCCTCCAGACTCCTGCCGGTACTGGGCGTCCCCCTGCCGTGACCCGGCCGGGGCGCCCCTGCCATGCCGCGGCCGGCGCCGTCCTTCGGGCGCCGACCGCGGCAACCCGGCAACCCGGCAACCCGGCAGCGCAGCAAACGCAGCAAACGCAGCAGCCCGGCAGGTCAGCCGCGGACTCCGCGCAGGACCATGCCGACCGCGGCCTCCGTGATCGCCGTCGGGTCTTCCGCGGCGCCCAGCTCGATCCGCCGTACCGCCGCGTCCACGACGCCCTGCAGCAGCATCGCCGCCAGCCGGGGCTCCGCATGACCCAGCTCGGCCAACGCGTCGCCGATCATCGCCACGAGGCCGCCGTGCGCCGCCCGGATCTTCTCCCGGGCCCCGGCGTCCAGCTCGCTGGCCGAGATCGCCACGACGGCCCGGTGCCGCCGGTCCCCGACCAGCGCGAGCTGGCGCCGCACGAACGCCTCGACCTTGGCCTCGGCACCGTCGGCGGCGGCCATCGCCGCTTCGACCTCCGCCGTCCACACGGGGAAGTCGACCTCGCACAGCTCCTCGACCACCGCGGCCCGCGACCGGAAGTACTCGTACACGGACGAGCGCGCGAGACCCGTCCGCTCGGCGAGGGCGGGGAACGTCAGCGCTTCCGTCCCGCCCTCGGACAACAGGGAACGTGCCGCGTCCAGCAGGGCGGCACGCTGCATCGACCGGTGCTCGGCCACGGAGGCCGCTCGAATCCTTGGCACGTCGTCCACTGTACGGACGCTCCACGCCCGGCGGGAGTGACTGCGCGCGCAGCGCCGAACAACGGGCCGGTCAGCGCAGGTCAACGCAGGTCAGCGACCGAAGCTCGCCAGTTTGGCCCGCAGCTGGAGCACCGACTTGGTGTGGATCTGGCTGACCCTGCTCTCGGTCACCCCCAGCACGTTGCCGATCTCGGCGAGCGTCAGCCCCTCGTAGTAGTACAGGGTGACGACCGTCTTCTCCCGGGCGGGCAGCGTGTTGATCGCCCGGGCGAGGAACCGCCTGAGCTCCCGGTCCTCGGCCACCTCCACCGGGTTGTCTGCGGCCGTGTCCTCGAGCGTGTCCATCAGGCTGAGCCGGTCGCCGCCCTCGCCGCCGACGTGCAGCAGCTCCTCCAGCGCCACCACGTTCGCCAGCGACAACTGGCTGAAGACGGCGTGCAGTTCCTCGACCGCGATGCCCAGCTCGGCCGCGACCTCGCACTCCGAGGGGGTCCGCCGCAGCCGTGCCTCCAGCGTGGCGTAGGCCCGCTCGACGTTGCGCGCCTTCTGCCGGACCGACCTCGGGATCCAGTCCAGCGCCCGCAGCTCGTCGATCATCGCGCCCCGGATCCGGGTGATCGCGTACGTCTCGAACTTGATCTCCCGGTCGACGTCGAACTTCTCGATCGCGTCGATCAGCCCGAAGACCCCGGAGGACACGAAGTCGGCCTGCTCCACGTTGGGCGGCAGCCCGACGCTCACCCTTCCCGCCACGTACTTCACCAGCGGCGAGTAGTGCAGGATCAACTGCTCCCGCAGCCGCTCGTCGCCGGTCGCCTTGTACGAGCGCCACAGCTCGTCGAGCGTCGAGGGAGCGGGCGGCCGCACGCTGCCACCGTCACGGGCGGCTGGGGGGATCGCCGCCCGGTCGGACCCGGAGGTGTGCTGGGGCATTCGTCGCCTTGTGCCGTTCTGCCGTGAAGTGCGTCGGGGTGGGTGAAGGTGATACCAGGTGGTGCAGTGGTGCCGGTCTGTGACGGAATCCTCGTGAGCGTAGCGTGACTGCGGTGTCGCGGTGCGCGAAGGCCGTGGCCGGACCGGTACGCAGATACGTTCCGCTGAGCGCCCTCCCGGGGCAGGTCGATCGCGGTCGTCATCACGAGGTCGCGTCAACTACCGGATTCCGCAAGGCTTTCGGCGTTCCCCCGGACGGCCGAACCCCCCTGGTCAACACGGAGGCCGATCCCCTCGAACGGAGACCATCGCCTGGCGTGTCAACTTCCAGCCGTCGCCGTGTCGTTCGACGTAGCCGAGCGCTCTGAGTTCGTACAGCCTCGCGATCGCGTCGTCCGGCGTCGTCCGGGCCTCGCGGGCGAGCTCGTCGACCGCCGCGGTCCGGCGCGCCGGGAGCGCGGCCAGCACGAGCCGGGCGCCCGGCTCGAGGAGGTCGCGCGGCAGCGCCGGCCCGCGCCGGTCGGGTGCCAGCTCCCCCATGTCACCGACCAGCTCGACGACTTCCGCAGCATCCGTGACCAGCACGGCCTCCTGCCGAAGCAGTTCGTGCACCCCGGCGGAGAGGCCGCTGGTGGCCGGGCCCGGCACTCCTATCGTGTGCCGCCCCAACCGCTGTGCCGCCCGGGCCGTGACCAGCGAACCGCTGCGGTGGGCGGCCTCGACGACGACCGTGCCCCGGGTGAGCGCGGCGATCACCCGGTTGCGCAGGACGAAGCGGCTCGGCGTCGGATGTTCGCCGGGCGGCAACTCCCCGATCACCAGGCCCTGTTCGGCGATCCGGCCGATCAGCTGTGTGTGACCCCGCGGATAGGGCCGGTCGACCCCGCAGGCGAGGACGGCGACGGTGGCGCCACCCGCTGCGAGAGCGCCCCGATGGGCGGCGCCGTCGACCCCGTAGGCGCCGCCGGACACGACGACCCATCCTCGTTCGGCGAGGCCGCAGGAGAGAGAGGCGGCCATGTGGGCGCCGTACTCGGTGCAGGCCCGGGCGCCGACGACGGCCACCGAGCGCAGCGCCCACATCCGCAGGCTGGGCCGTCCGCGCACCCAGAGCCCCAGCGGCCGGGCGTCCCCGAGATCCTCCAGCGTCCGGGGCCACTCGGCGTCGCCCGGGCACACGAACCGCACCCCGGCCTCCTCCGCGAGCGCCAGGTCCCGCTCCGGTTCGGCCCGCTCGGCCCGCGCCCGCAGACCGGCCCACCGCCGTGCGGTCACTCCCGGCAGCGGCTCACCGTCCGTGCACAGCCGCCGCACCACCTCCCGCACACCGCGCTCGCGAACCCACTGCCCGCCGACCTCGTCGCCCGGCTCGACGACCCGGCCGAGGAAGACCCGGGCCAGCCGGTCCTCGGCCCGGGCGCCCGCGTTCACGTGAGTGCCCCGAGGGCCATCGGCACCCCGCGGGGCACGCCCGTGCGCAGCTGCAGGGCCAGGGCCACGTCCGTCGCGTCCGGCCGGTCGTGGCCGACCAGGTCGGCGACGGTCCAGGCGACCCGCAGCACGCGGTCGAGCCCGCGGGCGGTCAGTGTCCCGCGCTCGAGGTTGCGCTCCGCCTCGTCCATCGCGCCGACCGCCGCGTGCCAGCGGTGGCGCAGCTCACGGCCGGGCACCTCGGAGTTGGTCCGCCACGGGGTGCCCGCCAGCCGGACCGCCGCGCGCTCCCGGGCAGCCCGAACCCGGTCGGCGACGGTCGTCGTCGACTCCCCTCCGGGCCCGCGGTGCGCGAGCTCGGCCCGGCTGACCGGGTCGACCTCCACGCGCAGGTCGACCCGGTCGAGCAGCGGCCCGGACAGCCGCGCCTGATAGCGGCGGACCGCGGAGGGCGAACAGTCGCACAGGGCGTCGCGCAGCGAGAAGCGCCCGCACGGACACGGGTTGGCGGCCAGCACCATGAGGAACCGCGCCGGGAACCGCACGACGCCCGCGCTGCGCGCGATCACCACATGCCCCGCCTCGAGCGGCTGCCGCAGGGCGTCGAGGACCCGGCTGCCGAACTCGGGGGTCTCGTCCAGGAAGAGCACGCCCCGGTGGGCCAGCGAGACCGCGCCGGGGCGGGCGACCCCGGGGCCGCCGCCGACCAGCGACTGCATCGTGGCCGAGTGGTGCGGGGCGCAGTACGGGGGCACGTCGATGAGGGGCTTGCCGGGCGGCAGCAGGCCCGCCACCGAGTGCACCGCCGTGACCTCCAGCGACTCCTCCCTGCACAGTGTGGGCAGCACCGCCGGCAGGCGCTCCGCGAGCATCGTCTTGCCTGCGCCGGGCGGGCCTTCGAGGAAGAGGTGGTGTCCGCCCGCCGCGGCCACCTCCACCGCGGTCCGCGCCGAACGCTGGCCGACCACGTCCGCGAGGTCGTGCTCCTGGTCCGGGTGGACGGCTCCCATGCCGGTTGCCGCGCCGGTGCCGGGCATCCGCAGGCCCGCCAGGAGCGGATCCGGGCGGCCCGCCTCGTCCGGGTCCTCCTCGGGAACGGGTTCGTCCGCGAGGACGGCGATCAGCTGCCGCAGGCTGCGCACCCCGAGCACCGAGACGCCCGGCACCAGCGTGGCCTCGGCGGCGGCGCTCTCGGGCACGACCACCTGTTCGTATCCGGCGGTCGCGGCGGCCAGGACCGCGGGGAGGACGCCCCGCACCGGCCGCACACGTCCGTCCAGGCCCAGCTCGCCGATCATCACGATGTCGGCGAGCACCCGCGGGTCGATCCGTTCGGCCGCGCCGAGCACCGCACAGGCCACGGCGAGGTCGAAGCCCGATCCCCCCTTGGGCACGGAGGCGGGGCTGAGGCCCACCGTGAGCTTCTTCTGCGGCCACTCGCCGCCCGAGTTCACCACCGCGGCCCGCACCCGGTCGCGGCTCTCGCTCAGGCTCTTGTCCGGCAGCCCCACCAGGGTGAACGCCGCCACTCCGGGTTCGAGGTCGGCCTGCACCTCGACGACGACGCCCTCGACGCCCACGAGCGCCACCGCACACGTACGCGCGAAGCCCATCTCAGGCCACCCCCCGCGCGTGCTGCACGACGGCGGCTCCGCGGCGCGGCAGGACCACGCCGACCAGGTCGACGCGGACGCCGCCCGGCGGGGCTCCGCCGTGTGCCTGGATCCATCGCTCGGCGAGCCCGCGCAGGCGCTGAGCCTTCTCGGGCGTCAACGCCGCCATCGGGTGCTGGAAGCCGCCCTCCCTGCGGGTCTTCACCTCGCAGACCACCAGTGCGTCGCCGTCCCGCGCGACGATGTCGATCTCACCGGTCCTGCCGCAGCGCCAGTTGCGCTGCAGGACCGTCATCCCGGCCTCGGCCAGCAGCCGGGCGGCCAGCTCCTCGCCGTACCTGCCGAGTGCGCCACGTGCCAGTTGTGCGTTCATGTCGGCACCACCTCCGGCACCAACGCTCACGCATCCGCCGCCACCGGAAGGATCTTGGTGGACACGCCGGCCGTTGTGGAGAACTCCGTCAGCCGTCCGAGCGAATCCCGCTCAGCCGGCCCCGCCGGGGCTCCCGGCGGGAATCCGGCACGGCTCAGCTCCCGGGTAGCTCCAGGTCGCTCTTGTTCAGCTCCTCGATGTTCACGTCCTTGAACGTGAGGACCCGTACCTGCTTCACGAACCGGGCCGGCCGGTACATGTCCCACACCCAGGCGTCGGCCATCGACACCTCGAAGAACACCTCGCCCTGGACCGAGTGCACCTGCATCTCGTAGTCGTTGGTCAGATAGAAACGACGCTCGGTCTCGATCACGTATTTGAACAGACCGACGACATCGCGGTACTCCCGGTAGAGCTTCAGCTCCATCTCGGTCTCGTACTTCTCGAGGTCCTCGGCGCTCATGGCATGTTCCCCTTCAGCCGTGCGATCCCCCCATTGTGCGCCAGTCCCGAGCGCCCCTAGACGATTTCCGTGTCAAGGGTCACCGGTCCGGCCGGGGGACCTTCGTCGAGCAGCCTGCGCAGCAGCTCGGCGAGTCTGGTCGGATACACCGTCTCATGTGCCTGGGTCAGTTCCTGACACGTCCACCAGCGCGCTCCGGCGACACTGCGCCGTTCCAGCTCGGTCAGGGCCGTCGCCCGGGTCGCCGTCACCGTCGTCCGGGCGAGGTAGTACCACTCGTCCTGGTCCCAGCGGCGGCCCGCGAAGGGGAAGGAGCACATCCGCCGCCACAGCACCGGACCGAGGTCGACCTCGGTGATGCCGGTCTCCTCGACGAGTTCCCGCAGAGCGGCCTCCTCACGGGTCTCGTCGCCCTCCACGCCGCCACCGGGCGTGAACCACCAGTGGTCGGCGGGGTCGTCCGGTTCATGCCCGTGCAGCAGCAGGATGCGGTCCTGTGGGTCCAAGAGGACGACCCGTGCCACCTTGCGCAGCCCGCCCTCGTAGGAGTCGACGCCCGCGACGGTCGGCTCGTGCGCCGGCTCAGCGGGCACTGGCGGGCTCCGGCCGGGTGCGGCGGCGGCCCGTCCGCTTGGCGATCGGGCCGTACGCGCCGCCGCCGAGCACCAACGCCGCGCCGGCGACGATCAGCCAGCCGATCGTGCCCAGCGGGCCCGGCTCGGAGAGGGCGCCGAGGTCCTCGAAGCCCGTGGGCCGCTTCAGCATGCCGTTCATGGGCCAGACGACCGCCTCGACACGGGCCTTGACCGCGCTGCGCGCCACCGTGCCCTGCGCGGCGTCCGTGAGGTGGGCGGTGGAGTCCAGGGAGCCCTGCCGCTCGTCGCCGAGGAGGAAGAGCCTGCCGTCGGGGACCGTCACGGTCGGGAAGTTCTTGATCTCGGCCAGCGTGCCCGGCGGAAGATACGGTTCCTCGATCCGCTTGCCGTTGACGGTCAGCTTGCCGTCGGTGCAGCAGGAGACCGTGTCGCCGCCGACCGCGACCACGCGCTTGACGACGGGCGCGTTGCTCACCCAGGTCTTGTCGATGAAGACGACCACGTCTCCGCGGCGCACCTCGCCACCGTCGATGCGCTCGGCGAGCACGCGGTCACCGGCGGCGATCGTCGGGCTCATGGAGCTGGTCGGCACGGTGTAGGGCCGGTAGAGCAGGGCTCCCCAGGCGAACCCGCCGAGGAACAGCACGAGGCCCAGTGCGACGGCCAGTCCGGACAGTCGCTGTCCGGTCCGGCTGCCCACCGGGCCGCTGCTGGTGCCACCGCCGCTGCGCGGGGCCGTTCGTGTAGTGCTCTCGCCACCCATGGACCCGCACCCTACCGGGCGGTACCGAACCCGGTCAGCCCCTCTTTCCCGGCCTCGCCCGGTTCGGCCCGGTCTTCGCAGGCCGAGGTCACACGCTTGGGAAAGGGTTTGCCGAACGAGGCCCGGCGGGCCGGGCACGGGCACGGGCCCAGCGGTCAGCGGTCAGCGGTTCTCGGAGTCCCCGGTCCGTCGGCGACGCCACAGGATCACCGGTACGACTCCGGCGAGGGCGAGACCCTGCGGCGCGACGGTGAGAGCCGCGGACGCCGCGGACTGATCGTTCAGACCGGTCTGCTCGAAGGTGTCCGGCACCGGCAGCGTGCCCCAGTGGGTGATCGGCCAGGCCTTGACGATGGCGCGGCCGACGACCTGGTCGACGGGCACCATGCCGTGGTTCTTGTCCGACTGGTTGTAACGCGAGTCGCGCGAGTTCTGACGGTGGTCGCCCATGACCCAGACGTAGCCCTTGGGGACCTTCACCGAGAACTGGCCGCCCTGGTCGTCCTGGCTGCACGGGGTGTTGCCGGGGTACACGTACGGCTCGTTCAGCGCCTTGCCGTTGACCGTGAGCGGGCCGGTGCCCTTGCAGGCGACGGTGTCGCCGCCGACGCCGATGACGCGCTTGATCAGGTCCTTCTCCTCCGCGGACGGCATCAGGCCGATCCAGCTGAGGACGGTCTGGAAGGCGTTCGGCTCGACGGTGTTCTCGCCCGCGAGCCAGTTGTCCGGGTCGTGGAAGACGATGACCTCGCCGCGCTCGGGCTCGGAGCCGAACCACGGGGTCAGCTTGTCGACGAGAACCCGGTCGCCGATCTTGAGGGTGTTCTCCATCGAGGCCGACGGGATGGAGAAGGCCTGCACCAGGAACGTCTTGATCAGCAGCGCGAGAACCAGTGCGATGCCGATCAGGATCGGCAGCTCCTTCCAGAAGGAGCGGGGCTTCTTCGCCTTCGGCGCCGAGCCGTCCGAACCGTCGCCGCCGGTGCGGGGCTGTTCGTCCGACGGCGGACCGTCGCCGCCCGCCACGGGGTCACTCCCGGAGGTCACGGCGCCGTCCGCCACCGGGTCGGCAGCGCCCACGGGGTGTCCGCGGTGCTCCTCGCCGTCGTGCCCGGACCGTGCGCCAACCGCCACATCCCCCACGCCAACTCCTCACCTTGTGCCGCTGCCTGCCCCACATACGACGCAGGCCCACCACTCCCATAACGAGCGGGAGTTCCGCAGGGGTCGGGAGTCTTCCGATCGATCCGTTCGGACCGTCGGTAGCAACCCTATGCGACGGCTGGGCGGAGGCGGTCGCCGCGACGGCCGAGCCGGTCACCGACGAGAAAGTTTGCGGTTCCTTGAGACGGATCCAGTGCCCGAGGGGCCAGGCGATCACCATGGCCCGGCCGACCACCTCGTCCTCCGAGACGGTGCCGCCGTAGTCGGTGTTGCGATGCGCCCTGGAATCGGCGGAGTTGGCCCGGTGGTCGCCCATCACCCACAGCCGCCCCTCGGGGACGGTGATGTCGAACGGGTCGTCCGAGGGGGTGTTGCCGGGGTAGAGATAGCTTCCCTCTTCCAGGGGAACGCCGTTGACGGTGACCCGCCCCTGGGTGTCGCAGCACTTGACGTGGTCGCCGCCCACCCCGACGACGCGCTTGATGAGGTCCTTCTCGTCGTCGGACGGCAGCAGACCGATGAAGGTGAGCCCTTCCTTGACCTGCTTGACGACGACCGGATCCGCCTTCTTGGCGGTGGTCTGCTCGTCGTCGAGCCAGCCGCCGGGGTCCTTGAAGACGACGACGTCCCCGCGCTCGGGCTTGGAGCCGAACCACGGGGTGAACTTGTCGACCAGGACGCGGTCGCCGATCCGGATGGTCTGCTCCATGGAGCCGGACGGGATCACGAAGGCCTGCACCAGGAAGGTCTTCAGCACCAGGGCTATCAGGACGGCGACGCCGACCAGCAGCGGTATCTCCCGCACGGCCGAGCGCCTGCGCTTGCGCTTGACCTTGCGCTGCAGCTTGCGCCGCTCCGCTCGGGAGCGGCCGGGGCCCGGGCCGGAGGTGCGCCGGACGCCGGTGGGCAGGAGGTTGTCAGCGGCGCTGTCGGGGAGGCCGCGCGGCTTGCCGCGGTTACCCACGGGCGCCCTCCGAGCCGGGCACGCGCCCGTAGGCGCTCGGACGCGAGAGGCGGGTGAGGTGGGCGAAGGGCCAGACGATCCAGTCGGCGCGGCCGATCACGTCGTCGACGGGGATCATGCCGCCGCCGGGTGAGCCCAGGTGGTCCCGGGAGTCGCTGGAGCGGCTTCGGTGGTCGCCCAGGACGAACAGGGCGCCGTCGGGCACGACCACGTCGAAGGCGGCCGTGGACGGGCTGTCGCCGGGATACAGGAATGTCGACTCGTCGACCGACCGGCCGTTCACCTGGATCCTCCCCTCCTTGTCGCAGCAGACCACGTGATCTCCCCCCACACCCACGACGCGCTTGATGTAGTCGGAGTTCCCGAAGTACCCGGTGCCGTCGAACACGACGACGTCGCCGCGCCGCGGCTCGGCACCGAAACGGTACGCCAACTTATTTACGAGAACGCGGTCACCGATCCTCAACGCGTTTTCCATGGATCCGCTGGGAATCTGGAATGGTTGCACCACGAAAGCGTTGAGGACGAGCAAAAACAGCAGGCAGGCCAGCGCGGTCAGGCTGTAGCGGCCCCCGGGGACCCAGGACGTGATCCGGCCCGCCCACGCAAAACGCGACCGCCCCTCCGGTCCCTGCGGGTCCGCGGTCTCCTGAGAGACGGCGGCGGCCACGGAAGGGCGGGAGGAGCGATCGCGCTCCGGCGTCGACTGAGCTTCGGTGTCCATCGGGGCCAGATGTTATCCGGCCCCTCCATGAACTCCGGAAGGCGCTCAGTTGTCGCGCTTCTCCTTGATCTTCGCGGCCTTGCCGCGCAGCTCACGGAGGTAGTACAGCTTGGCGCGGCGCACGTCGCCGCGGGTGACGAGCTCGATCTTCTCGACGATCGGGGTGTGCACCGGGAAGGTGCGCTCGACGCCGACGGAGAAGGAGACCTTGCGGACCGTGAAGGTCTCGCGGACGCCGGCGCCCTGGCGGCGGATGACTACGCCCTTGAACTGCTGCACACGGGAGCGGTTGCCCTCGATGACGCGGACGTGGACGTTGACGGTGTCACCCGGGCGGAAGGCCGGGACGTGGCTGCGCAGCGACGCGGCGTCGACAGAGTCGAGCAGGTGAGACATTTCGTCTGCTTTCTTCGCTGATGCCACAGGTCATCAACGGAACTAGATGTTCGAGGATTGAGTGCCGTGTGCCCGTCGAGGCGGGCGTCGTGTCCCCCTGCGGCAGGGGCGCACACCGGACGGCGCACAACAGCGGCCTATTCTTCCACGCTGTCGGTCCTGCGCCAAAATCGACCGAACGGGGCGCCCTCCGGGTCGGGCATCCAGCCCAGGATGGAGAGCATCTCGCGGTCCTTCTTGTCGAAGGTCTTCGGCTCGCAGCGCTCGATCAGGTCGGGCCGGTGGGCCGTCGTGCGCCGCAGTGCCTCGTCACGGCGCCACCGGGCGATCTTCCCGTGGTGGCCGCTGAGCAGCACCTCGGGGATCTCGCGGCCGCGCCAGGCGGGCGGCTTGGTGTAGACGGGCCCCTCGAGGAGGTTGGCCATCGCGCCGGGGGCGAAGGAGTCGTCGCGGTGGGACTCGGCGTTGCCGAGGACGCCGGGCAGCAGGCGTGCCACCGCCTCGGTGACGACCAGGACGGCGGCCTCCCCGCCGGCCAGGACGTAGTCGCCGATGGAGACCTCGTAGACCGGGATGCGGGTGGCGTACTCGTCGACGATCCGCCGGTCGATGCCCTCGTAGCGGGCGGGCGTGAAGATCAGCCAGGGGCGCCCGGACAGCTCGACCGCCAGTTCCTGGGTGAAGGGCCGGCCACTGGGGGTGGGGACGACCATCGCCGGGGCGTGCGCGCCGCGCTCATAACCGTCGGCGAGGACGGAGTCGAGGGCGTCGCCCCACGGGTCGGTCTTCATGACCATGCCCGGGCCGCCGCCGTAGGGGGTGTCGTCGACCGTGTTGTGCCGGTCGTACGTCCACTCACGCAGGTCGTGCACCCGCACGTCGAGCTGCCCACGCGCGCGTGCCTTGCCGACGAGGGAGACGTTCAGCGGCTCCAGGTACTCGGGGAAGATCGTGACGACGTCGAGGCGCATCAGGACTCTTCTCCGGCCGCGTCCCGGGTGCCGGCGACCTCGGCGCGGTCGTCGATGAGACCGGGAGGCGGGTCGATGACCGCCCGCTGCTCCTCGAGGTCGATCTCGGTGACGATCGACTCGACGAACGGGATCATCACCTCGCTGCCGTCGGGCCGCTCGACGATGAAGAGGTCCTGGGAGGGCAGATGCGAGATCTCGGTGATCCGGCCGACCTCGGCGCCGTCCACGGTGACCACGTCCAGGTCCATCAGCTGGTGGTCGTAGTACTCGCCCTCCTCCTCGGGCAGCTCCTCGGGATCGACCTCGGCGATCAGGAGGGTGTTGCGCAGGGCCTCGGCGGCGTTGCGGTCGCGCACGCCCTCGAAGCGCAGAAGGAGGCGGCCGCTGTGGACGCGGCCGGTCTCGATGGTCAGCGGGCCGGTCGGGGCCGGGTCCGTGAACAGGACGGCGCCGGGTGCGAGCCGCAGCTCCGGCTCGTCGGTGCGTACCTCGACGGTGACCTCGCCCTTGATGCCGTGGGCGCGGCCGATCCGTGCGACTACGAGCTGCACTTCTGAAGATCTCCTGTCGTGCCTGTCGTCACGAGTGCCGTAACGACTGCGGGCCGGGGACGGCCCAGTGGCCTTCCCCGGCCCGAGCCGGTGGTGCGGAAACGCGTCAGCGGACGTGATCCACGTCGACGAGGTCGACGCGGACGCCCCGGCCGCCGATGGCGCCCACGACGGTGCGCAGAGCGCGTGCGGTGCGGCCGTTGCGGCCGATCACCTTGCCGAGGTCGTCCGGGTGGACACGGACCTCGAGCACCCGCCCGCGGCGCAGGTTGCGCGAGGCGACCTGCACATCGTCGGGGTTGTCGACGATGCCCTTCACGAGGTGCTCAAGCGCCTCTTCGAGCATGCTGCTCAGGCCTCGGTCGACTCAGAGGACTCGGCGGCGGCCTCGTCCTTCTTCTCGGCCTTCTTCTTCTGGGTGATGGCCTCACCCTTACCCGAGTCTTCGCCGCCGAGGGCCTCGAACACGGGGCGAGCCTTCTTCGGCTCGGCGACGAGCAGCGGCGCCGGGGCGGGCTCGCCCTTGAACTTCTGCCAGTCGCCGGTCTTCTTCAGAATCGCGAGCACCGGCTCGGTCGGCTGCGCGCCGACACCCAGCCAGTACGCCACGCGGTCGGCGTCGACCTCGATGATCGACGGGTGGTACGTCGGCTGGTACTTGCCGATCTCCTCGATCGCACGACCGTCACGACGGGTGCGGGAGTCGGCGACGACGATGCGGTAGTGAGGCGAACGGATCTTGCCCAGACGCTTCAGCTTGATCTTGACTGCCACGGAAGTGGTGTCTCCTGGTCTTGACGTGGTTGGGCACGGCGAGATGGCCGCGTGGGGTTGCGGTACCCGAGTGCCCGATGGACGCGTCAGCCGGAGGAGAGAGGGGTCCTGTGCGACTGTCGAGTACAGCTGACCATTGTGCCATACCCGGCCGGTCCCCTCGGCCGGGGGGCTGCTGCGCCCGGGCACGGCTGAGCGGCACCCGGCGCCCTGCGAGGAAGCGTCGGACGCACGGCCCGGCGCGGCGGGGCGCCGGCCGCGGCCCGCAGCGCCCCTGAAGGTCCCCCGGGCCGGTGGGGCGCCGGGGGAGGCACTGCTGAACGCGGCGGACGGGAGCCCCGCCCGCGCCGTGGACCGGCAGCCACGAGATGCCGGTACCGGACCGCCCTCGGCCGGGGCCAGGGCCGGTCGTCTGGATCAGGCCGGGCCTAGGCCGCGCCGACGATCTCCGGGATCCGGAACGGCTTGCCGCAGCCCCCGCACACGATCGGCGCCTGGGCCAGGACCGACGGCACGACCCGGACGTTGCGCCCGCAGTCGCAGACGGCCTTGACGCGGACGCCTCCGCCGGAGGAGCCGTGCCGGGCGGCCGGACCCCGGAAGGTGCGGGCGGTGTCGGCCGAGGTGGCCGCCGTGTGGGCCTTGAGGGCACGCTGCAGGCGCTCGATCGTCGGGCGGTAGCGGCGCTTGGCCTCGGGGTTGAGCGTGACCAGGGAGAAGCCGCTGCTGGGGTGCGGTTCCTCGGGGTGGTCCAGCCCCATCTCCTCGGCGATCGCGAGGAATCTGCGGTTGTGGTAACGGCCGGCGCGGGAGGTGTCGCGGACGCCACGGGCGGCCGCGATGCCATGGACTGCCTCGTGAAGCAGCCGCTCGAAGGAGAGCTCGTGACCGCAGGCGGACGACGACTCCCCGATCAGGGACTCTGGCGCGGCGAGATCCGGCAGCTCGGGGTGGTACCGCTGAATGTCGGCCCACGCCTCTGCCAGCTCTGCGGCGAGAACTGGTGGTGTCTGTGTCGTGCTCACGTAATGACAACGAGCGGGGGTGCCCCAGTGTTCCTATTCCGGGGCATCCCAAATAATTTGCACGTACCCGTCAGTCGGCACTGATGCGTCCGGACGAGGGCGGGTGCGCTGATCTGCGGAGAAGCCTCGCACCTCGTACCAAGCTGGTGCGTAGTCCCCGGTACGACCCGGCGCGTAGACCATGTCCGCACGCCGGGCGCGGAGGTCTCCCGGGGGCGCAAGAGGCGTTTCGGCCGCTCTCGCGCGCGGAGGGCGCTGTCTCAGTAAGCGCGCGCCACGACCGCGACGTTACCGGGGGCGTCCTGGTCGTCCGGCACCGACCCGTCCTCGGCGACGAGACACCGTACGGTCAGCGACTGCTCGGCCAGTGCGGCCTCGCCTTCTTCGCCGAGGGCCGCCCACGGGAGGCGCGCCCAGCCGCCGGCGCCGACCGCCTCGACGGCTTCCCCGAGCGTCGACACGCCGGCCGTCCGCGACTCGCGGCGCTCGCGCGACTGCCGCAGCAGCAGCGCCTGGTCCTCCTCGAGGACGACGGGCAGCAGATCCGCGAGCGCGTCGACCGCCACCGGCTCCTTGCCTCCCGCGATGCGGCGGACCAGCATCGCCGTGCCGTCGGCCAGGTCGCGGGGCCCGATCTCGACGCGCACCGGCACGCCCTTGAGTTCCCAGTCGACCGCGCGCCGGCCGAACGGCACGTCGGTACGGTCGTCGACCCGGACGCGCAGTCCCGCCGCCGTCAGCCGGTCGCCGAGCCGGCGGACCTCGGCCAGAACCGCCTCGTCGTCCTTGACCGCCAGGACGACGACCTGGATCTGCGCCAGCCGCGGCGGCACCCGCAGCCCGTCGTCGTCGCCGTGGGTCATCACCAGGGCGCCGATCATGCGGGTGGTCGAACCCCAGGAGGTCTGCCAGACCAGCTCCCGTGTGCCGTCCTTGGACAGGTACCGGGTGTCGAAGGCCTTGGCGAAGTTCTGGCCCAGCTCATGGCTGGTCACCATCTGGAGGGCTTTGCCGTCGCCCATCATGCTTTCCAGGGTGAGCGTGTTGACGGCGCCCGCGAAGCGCTCCTTCGCCGTCTTGCGGCCGGCGACGAAGTCGATCGCCAGCACGTTCTCCAGGAAGTCCCCGTAGACCTCGCGGTGGATGCGCGCGGCGAAGTCGCGGGCCTCCTCGTACGTGGCGTGCGCGGTGTGGCCCTCCTGCCAGAGGAACTCGGACGTGCGCAGGAAGAGGCGGGGGCGCAGCTCCCAACGCACCACATTGGCCCACTGGTTGATCAGCAGCGGCAGGTCGCGGTAGCTCTGCACCCACTTGGAGAAGTACTCGTTGACGATGGTCTCGGACGTGGGCCGCACGACCGCCGGCTCCTCGAGCTCCTTGCCGCCGCCGTGGGTGACCACCGCCAACTCGGGTGCGAAGCCCTCGACATGGTCCGCCTCACGGGTGAGGTAGGACTGCGGGATCAGCAGGGGGAAGTACGCGTTCTCGGCGCCCGTCCGCTTGATCCGGGCGTCCAGCTCCGCCTGCATCCGCTCCCACAGCCCGTACCCGTAGGGGCGGATCACCATCGTGCCGCGCACCGGACCGTTGTCGGCCAGTTCCGCCTTGCCGATCAGATCCTGGTACCAGCGAGGGAAATCCTCCGCCCGCGGGGTGAGAACGGGTGCCTTTGCCATGGCGCGATGGTACGGGTCCACGTTGCCGGAATGTGAATTCTCGCCACCGGCACATGCCGTCCTCAAGCAGGGCTCCGCAACCCCTGGACGCGGCCGCGGACGGGGAGTTACCTGGCATACGGGGGCGGTGCCGGAGCACTGCACGGGGGCCCACTGATCGGGTACGGCAGCAGACTCTCGGCGGATTGGGGCGCTTTTCCATGACACCTGTGCTCGTGCGACAGCACCTGCCTCACGCGGGGCCGGCGTCCCGCGCGGATCTGGGTGCACGCGCGCGTGACTGGTCCGAGATCCAGGAACGGATGCTGGTTCCGCTCTACGAGGCCGTCTACGAGCGGCTGGACGTGGGGCCTGGCACCCGGCTCCTCTCCCTCGGCTCCGGCTCCGGGCTCGCCCTGGTGATGGCGGCCTCCAGAGGCGCGGCCCTCACCGGCGTCGAGTCCTCCTCCCCGGCACGGCTGGCCCTCGCGCGCGAGCGGCTGCTTCTGCGGGAGAGCTGGGGGGCACACGCACGTGCGGACATCCGGCTCACCGACCGGCTGCCCACGGACCGGGCGGGGGCCCAGACGCCCCCGTACACCCTCGTGACGGCCTTCGAGCCGATCGGACGCGTGGCAGGCGACACCGAGGAACTGGCCGGGCTGCTGGCGGCGGCGACGCCGCTCGCCCGGCGCGGCGCGCCCGTGGTGCTCGTCGGCTGGGGTCCGCCCGAGCGCTGCGCCACGACGGCGGTGCTCCGGGTCGCGGCCAAGGCGGCGGAGCAGGACCGCGGCACGGTCCGGCTGCGCCCCGCGCTCCGCGACGACCTCGAGGACGTGGCCCGGCGGGCCGGGCTGCGGCCGGACGGATCGGGCCGGGTGGCCTGTCCGTTCGGGTACGCCGACGTGGACAGCGCCCTCAAGGGGCTGCTCTCCACGGGCCTGTTCGACGCGGCGGTCGCGGCGACCGACCAGGCGCAGGTCGAGAAGGAGACGGCGGAAGCGCTCCACCCGTACCGGCGGCCGGACGGCACGGTCTGGATGCCGAACGTGTTCCGGTACCTGATCGCCCGGACCCCGTGAGCGCACGCCCTCTTCGACGGAGGCCGTGCGGTCAGGAGACCGGCTCCCGGACCGGGTCTACGGCCCGGCCCGGCTCCACGTCCCGGTCCAGCCCCGCCCGATGTCCCGGGTCCGGCCCTGCGTCCGGGTGCGGTCCCCCATGATCCGGAGCCTGGTCCGGGGCCGGGTCCGGGGGTGTGGCCAGAGCCTGGTCCGTGGCCGGAGCCGGGGCTGTGGCCGGAGCCGGGTCCGTGGCCAGATCCGGGTCCGGGTCCGTGGCCGGAGCCGGGGCTGTGGCCGGAGCCGGGGCTGTGGCCGGGGCCGGGTCTAGGCGTCCTTCTTGGTGAGCCGGGTGATGCCGGCGATGCGGTACGCGTCGGCCTCCTCCAGCGTCTCGTGCTCCAGCAACGCCAGCGCGAGGGCGTCCAACTGCCCTCGGTGGTCGCGGAGTTTGCGGCAGGCCTCCTCGTAGCACTCGTCGACGATGCGGCGCATCTCGTGGTCGATGACGTCGAGGGTCGCCGGGGCGGCGGCGAGGCCGTAGGCCTGCTGGGCGTCGTTGGGGAGGGCGGAGAGGCGGCCCACCCGTTCGCTCATGCCCCACCGCGCGACCATCCCGCGCGCGATGTTGGTGACCTGCTCCAGGTCGTTCTCGGCGCCGGTCGTGACGACGCCGTAGACGAGCTGTTCGGCCGCCATGCCGCCGAGGGCGCCGATGATCCGGCCGCGCAGATACTCCTCGGACAGCGCGTACCGCTCCACCTCCGGGGTCGACAGGGTCACGCCGAGCGCACGGCCGCGCGGCACGATGGTGACCTTGCGGACCGGGTCGGCGCCGGGCTGCAGCATGCCGAGGAGGGCGTGCCCGCTCTCGTGGAACGCGGTGCGCCGGCGGTCCTCCTCGGGCATGATCAGCGTGCGCTCGGCCCCGAGCTGCACCTTCTCCAGCGCCTCGGACAGGTCGGACTGCGTCACCTGTTCCTGTGCGCGCTTCACGGCGAGCAGCGCGGCCTCGTTCGCGAGATTGGCGAGATCCGCTCCCGTCATGCCCGGAGTGGTCCGTGCCATCCAGGCCAGGTCCACGTCCGGTGCGAGCGGGATCTCGCGGGTGTGGATGGCGAGGATCGCCTCGCGTCCGGCGCGGTCCGGCGGGGAGACGCTGACCACCCGGTCGAAGCGGCCGGGCCGGGTCAGCGCCGGGTCCAGGATGTCGGCGCGGTTGGTCGCCGCGATGACGATGACGCCTTCGGCCCCCGAGAAGCCGTCCATCTCGGTGAGGATCTGGTTCAGCGTCTGCTCGCGCTCGTCGTGCCCGCCGACCGAGGCGCCGCCGCTGCGGATCCGCCCGATGGTGTCGATCTCGTCGATGAAGATGATCGAGGGCGCCACCTTGCGGGCCTCGGCGAACAGTTCACGGACGCGGGACGCGCCGACGCCCACGATCATCTCGATGAACTCGGAGGCCGAGGCGGAGAAGAACGGCACGCCGGCCTCGCCCGCCACCGCGCGCGCCAGCAGGGTCTTGCCGGTGCCCGGCGACCCGGCGAGCAGCACGCCACGGGGCATCTTCGCGCCCATCCGGCGATAGACCTCGGGGTGTTCGAGGAAGTCCACGACGTCGTCCAGCTCGCCCTTGACCTCGTCGATGCCGGCCACGTCGGCGAACGTGGTGCGCCGGCCGTCGGGCCGCAGGCCCACCGGTTTGGGCGGTGTCTTGCGCCCGAGCAGGCCGCCCGCGCCTCCCGCGCCTCCCGGACCGCCGCCGAAGCGCCGGACGAAGAAGATCCACACGGCGACCAGGAGCACGATCGGCACCAGCGAGAGGAGCAGGTTGGCCAGCAGACTGCGCTGCTGCACGACGGGCCGGGCCGTCACCGTGACGTCCTGGCGGTCCAGGCTCTGCCAGAGGTCGTCGTCCGCGAAGGCCGGGCGCTGGGTCGTGAACTTGGTGTACTGGCCGCCGCCGTCGGGGTCGTCGCGGGCCTTCTTGAGCTGGCCCTGGATGGCGTCGCCCTTGGAGTAGATCTTGTCGACGTTGCCCGCGTCGACCTGTCTGCTGAACTCCGTGTAGGAGATCGTCGGCTCGTCGCCTGCGCCGAGGTAGTTCAGTCCGACGTACACCAGCAGGAAGACGATCACCGCGGTGACGGCCAGCCCCCACCAGCGGCCGCGCGCCCTCCTGCCGTCCGGGGGGCGTCGTCCGTCGTCGTCCGGGGTGCCCTCGGTGCGCCAGGGCTGGTCGGGGGCCTTGCGCTCCGGAGCGGCGTTGCTCATATCAGGACGCTACGACAGAGCGCCGGGCACGGCATGCGCTGAGGGTCGCACCGGAACGCGTCGAGGGCGCCCTCCGGCACGGGAGGACGCCCTCGGCGGCTGACGGACTCAGCCCATGAACTTCTTGAACTCGTCCGGCAGCTCGAAGTCCTGGGCGCCCTGCTGCGGCAGCCCGAGCGCGTTGCCGCCCTGGGCCTGGGCCTCGCGGCGCTGGGCCGCCTCCAGCTCCTGCTGCTTGCGCTTCATCGGGTTGCCGGAGCGCTGCTTGCCCTTGGCCTGCTTCGGCTGCTTCTTCGTCCGGCCGGCGCCGCCGCCCATGCCCGGCATCCCGGGCATCCCCGGCATCCCGCCGCCCTGGGCCATCCGCGACATCATCTTGCGCGCCTCGAAGAATCGCTCGACCAGCCCCTTCACGGCGCTGACCTCGACGCCGGAGCCCTTGGCGATACGGGCGCGGCGCGAGCCGTTGATGATCGTCGGGTCCTGGCGCTCGCCCGGCGTCATCGACTTGATGATCGCGGCGGTGCGGTCGACGTCGCGCTCGTCGAGGTTGGCGATCTGGTCCTTGATCTGGCCCATGCCGGGCAGCATGCCGAGCAGCTTGGAGATGCTGCCCATCTTCCTGACCTGCTCCATCTGGGCCAGGAAGTCGTCCAGGGTGAAGTCCTGGCCCTTCTTGGACGCCAGCTTGGAGGCCATTTTCTCGGCCTCTTCCTGACTGAACGTCTTCTCCGCCTGCTCGATCAGGGTGAGCAGGTCACCCATGTCGAGGATGCGGGAGGCCATCCGGTCGGGGTGGAAGGCGTCGAACTCGTCGAGCTTCTCGCCGTTGGAGGCGAACATGATCGGCTTGCCGGTCACCGAGGCGATGGACAGGGCCGCACCGCCGCGGGCGTCGCCGTCGAGCTTGGACAGCACGACGCCGTCGAAGCCGACGCCGTCACGGAAGGCCTCGGCGGTGTTGACCGCGTCCTGGCCGATCATCGCGTCGACGACGAAGAGGATCTCGTCGGGCGAGACGGCGTCGCGGATGTCCGCGGCCTGCTGCATCAGCTCGGCGTCGATGCCGAGGCGGCCGGCGGTGTCCACGACCACGATGTCGTGGACCTTCGTTTTCGCGAACTCGATGGAGTCCTTGGCGACCTGGACCGGGTCGCCCACCCCGTTGCCGGGCTGCGGGGCGTAGACGGCGACGCCGGCGCGCTCGGCGACGACGCTGAGCTGGTTGACGGCGTTGGGGCGCTGGAGGTCGCAGGCGACGAGCAGCGGCGAGTGGCCCTGCTCCTTCAGCCAGCGGCCGAGCTTGCCCGCGAGGGTGGTCTTACCGGCGCCCTGGAGGCCGGCCAGCATGATCACCGTGGGCGGCTGCTTGGCGAAGCGCAGGCGGCGGGTCTCACCGCCGAGGATCGTGACGAGCTCGTCGTTGACGATCTTCAGGACCTGCTGGGCCGGGTTCAGGGCCTTGGAGACCTCGGCGCCGAGGGCGCGCTCCTTGACGTTCTTGATGAACGTGCGGACGACCGGCAGGGCCACGTCCGCCTCGAGGAGGGCGATGCGGATCTCGCGCGCCGTGGCGTCGATGTCCGCTTCGCTCAGGCGCCCCTTGCCGCGCAAGTTCTTGAAGGTCGCTGAGAGGCGATCGGAGAGAGTATCGAACACGGCGGCGTCGGTCCTCGGTGTCGGGGGCGGTCTGAGCGTCTTCCAGAGTATCCGGCCGCGCAAGACATTCGTCCCCGCCTGCTGTATTCAGCGGGCGGGGACGAGCCGCGCGGCGCGCGCGATCACGCCCGCAGCGTCTCCTCCAGCTTCCGGGCGGCGGCGACGGCCTCGTCGCCCGGCAGGGGCGCGCCGTCCGTTCCGGTGACGTAGAAGGCGTCCACGGCGTTCGCGCCGAGGGTCGAGACGTGCATGCTGCGCACCCGCAGGCCCTCGTCCTCCAGCGCCCGGCCGATGCGGAACAGCAGCCCCGGCGCGTCCTGGGCGCGTACCTCGATGACGGTGGCGTGCCGGGAGGCCGTGGAGGCCACCGCCACGCGCGGCGGCGGGGCGACCACGCCCCGGCGGCGCGGGTAGGCGGCGTCGCGTTCCGCGAGCCGTCCGGCGATGTCCAGCGAGCCGTCGAGGGCGCGCACGAGGTCGGCGCGCAGCCGGGCCGCCTGGGGCAGCGAGCCGTACTCGGCGGCGACCCGCCAGTTCAGCAGCAGGACCGAGCCGTCGACGCCGTCCGGGAGGTCATGGGCGCGCAGCTCGGCGGTGCGTACGGTCAGCCGGTGCACGGCGAGGACGCCGGCCACCGCGGGCAGCACGCCCTCCTGGTCAGGCACCGCGATGAGCAGCTCCACGCCGAGCGGCTCGGGGTCGCCGGCCGGCTGCTCCCCCGCGGTCTCGGCGGGCGTCTCGGTCTGCGCGCGCAGCGCCAGCACCGGGCTTCCGGTGGCGACTGCCTCGATGGCGAGGCGTTCCTGCTCGGCGGTGGGCGCGGTGTCGTCCGGCGCCTCCGGTTCGTTGCCGGCGAGGACCGCCGCGACCCGCTTGACGAGGTCCGCCACGAGCGAGCCCCGCCAGGACGACCAGGCGGCGGGCCCGGTGGCCAGCGCGTCCGCCTCGGTGAGGGCGTGCAGCAGCTCCAGCGTGCTCTGCGAGCCGACGGCGTCGGCGACCGCGCGCACGGTGGCCGGGTCCTCCAGGTCGCGCCGGGTGGCGGTGTCGACGAGCAGCAGGTGGTGGCGGACGAGGGCGGCCAGCACGTTCACGTCGGCGCGGTCGAAGCCGATGCGGGCGGCCACGTCCTTGGCGATGATCTCGCCGGCCACCGAGTGGTCGCCGGGCCAGCCTTTGCCGATGTCGTGCAGCAGCGCGGCGACCAGCAGGAGGTCGGGCCGGTGGACGCGGCGGGTGAACTCGGAGGCGCGCACGGCGGTCTCGATGAGGTGCCGGTCGACGGTCCAGATGTGCACGGCGTTGCGCTGCGGCCGGCAGCGGACCCGCTCCCAGTCGGGCAGCAGCTGCGTGATCAGCCCCTCGGCCTCCAGCGCCTCCCAGACCTCGATGGTCGGCTGACCGGAGCCGAGCAGGGTGACCAGCTGCTCGCGGGCCTCGGCGGGCCACGGCGTGGGCAGCGGGCGCACGGTGGCGGCGAGGCGCCGCACGGCGTGCAGGGAGAGCGGGAGGCCGGCCTGGGCGGCGGCGGCCGCGGCGCGCAGCGGCAGCACCGGGTCGCGTTCGGGGCGTGCGGCGCGGGCGAGCACCACCTCGCCGTCCTGCTCGACGACCCCTTCGGCCAGCGGAGACCGCTCGGGCGCGGGCTTCCCGCCCCCGAGCGCCCTCCCGTCGCCCGCCACCGCCCTTCTGAGGAAGTCGCTTCGCTCCCCCACCAGTCTGCGCAGCCGGGGCCGCACGGCGCGTGAGCGCAGGACGCGTCCGACCTCGCGCCAGGTGACGTCGCTCGCGTACGAGATGACGCGGGCCGCCTCGTACACCTGCCGCAGCAGGGTGTCGGCGTCCAGCAGGTCCAGCTCGGCGGCCACCTGGTCCTGCTCCTGCAGCGCGAGACGGTCCGTGGCGCGACCGGTGGCCAGGTGGAGGGCGTCGCGTACGTCGAGGAGCCGTCGGCGGGCGTCGGCGAGTCCCTCGCGGGGGGCGTCGGCCAGCCAGGAGGCGGCGACGGCGCGCAGCGCGGTGGCGTCCCGCAGTCCGCCGCGCGCCTCCTTCAGGTCGGGTTCCAGCAGGTACTGCAGCTCGCCCTGGCGTTCGGCGCGCTCGGCGCACAGTTCCTGGAGTTCGGGCAGGCGCCTGGGCGCCTGGTTGCGCCAGTCGGCGAGGACGGACGTCCGCAGTCCGGCGGTGAGGCCGAGGTCGCCGGCGAGGTGGCGGGCGTCCAGCAGGCCGAGCTGGACCTTGAGGTCCTCGCCGGCGGTCTTGCGGGCCTCCGCCGGGGTGCGGACCGAGTGGTCGAGGGCGAGGCCCAGGTCCCAGACGGGGTACCAGAGGCGGTCGGCGAGGGCGGCGACGGTCTTGCCGTCCGCGCCGTCGTGCAGCAGCAGGAGGTCGAGGTCGCTGCGCGGGGAGAGCTCGCCCCGGCCGTAGCCGCCGACGGCGACCAGGGACACGCCCTTCAGTTCCTCGGCGCCGGCCGTGAAGAGCCCGGTCAGCCAGTCGTCGGTCAGTTCGGCGAGGGCCGCACGGCGCGGCGGCCCGGACCGCGCCCCCTCGGTGAGGAGGCGCAGCCGGGCCCCCGCGTAGCCGCTGGGTCCCGAGTCCTCTGCATCCTTGCGCACGTCCGTACTCGTCACCCAGCGACTCCTGTTCTCTTCTGCCGTCAGAGCGCGTCCGGGCCGCGCTCGCCGGTGCGGACCCGTACGGCCGTCTCGACCGGGAGGGACCAGACCTTGCCGTCACCGATCTTGCCGGTGCGGGCGGCCTTGACGATGACGTCGATCAGCTGCTCGGCGTCGTCGTCCTCCGCCAGCACCTCGATGCGGATCTTGGGGACCAGGTCCACCGTGTACTCGGCGCCGCGGTAGACCTCGGTGTGTCCCCGCTGACGACCGTAGCCGCTGGCCTCGGTGACCGTCAGTCCGTGCACGCCGAAGGCCTGCAGGGCTTCCTTGATCTCGTCGAGCCGGTGGGGCTTCACGACGGCGGTGATGAGCTTCATGCGTCCACCTTCTTGCTCGCCCCGGCGACGGCGGTCGGGGGGACGGTCGTGCGGGCGGCGCCACCGCCGGCCCCGCTGAAGTCGTATGCGGTCTCGGCGTGCTCGGCCTGGTCGATGCCGGCGATCTCGTCGTCCTCGGAGACCCTCATGCCGATGGTCTTGTCGAGGAGGAAGGCGAGGATCGCGGAGACCACCAGCGAGTAGGCGAGGACCGCGAAGACTCCGGCGCACTGCTTCCACAGCTGGTCGAAGGAGTGGTCGCCGTAGAAGACGCCGGTCGCGGTGGACTGTCCCTTGCCGGTGGCGAAGAAGCCGATCAGCAGGGAGCCGATGACACCGCCGACGAGGTGGACGCCGACGACGTCGAGCGAGTCGTCGTAACCGAACTTGTACTTCAGGCCGACGGCCATGGCGCAGAGCAGACCGGCGATGGCGCCGACGGCGATCGCGCCGAGCGGGGAGACGGCTCCGCCCGAGGGGGTGATGGCGACCAGACCGGCGACTGCGCCGGAGGCGGCGCCCAGCGTGGTGAACGCGCCGTGGCGGATCTTCTCGTAGATGAGCCAGGCCAGCATGGCGGCGGCGGTGGCGACCTGCGTGTTGACGAACATCAGCGCGCCGACGCCGTCGTCGTTGCCGAGCCACGAGCCGGCGTTGAAGCCGAACCAGCCGAACCACAGCAGACCGGCGCCGAGCATGACCAGCGGCAGGCTGTGCGGGCGCATCGGGTCCTTCTTGAACCCGACGCGCTTGCCGATGACGAGGATCACGCCGAGGGCCGCGGCGCCGGCGTTGATGTGGACGGCCGTACCGCCGGCGAAGTCGATGACGCCCAGCTCGAAGGCCCAGCCGCCGGCGCCCCAGACCCAGTGCGCGACCGGGAAGTAGACGACCGTGGCCCACAGGGCGACGAACAGCGCCCAGGCGGAGAACTTGACGCGGTCCGCGAGCGCACCGCTGATCAGGGCGGGCGTGATGATCGCGAACATCATCTGGAAGACCATGAACACGAAGATCGGGATGGTGTAGCCGTCCCACAGCTCCGTCAGGCCGATGTTGCTGAGACCGACCCAGTCGGAGTTCCAGCCGATGAGGCTGCCGGAGTCGGTGCCGAAGGCGAGCGAGAAGCCGTACAACACCCACAGGATGGTGACGATCCCGATGCTGATGAAGCTCATCATCAGCATGTTCAGCGTGCTTTTGACCCGGACCATGCCTCCGTAGAAGAAGGCGAGGCCCGGGGTCATGATCAGCACCAGGGCGGAACAGATGAGCATGAAGCCTGTGTTCGCGGAGGACAGCTTGGGTGCCTCCGCGGCAAGCGTGATGGCTGCTGCCATCGGCGTCTCCTCGTCGTAGGTACGGCCCCGTGCGGGCGAAGCCAGAGCGGGTTCGTGAGGGGTGGGCCGGTTATGCGCCATGAGATTCGCGCAGCGCCGTTTCGGTGGAGGCCCCTCGTTGTTTCGCCGCCGTGACGAAGGCGCCTCGTGCGTTACGCCTCGGTGAACTGGCTGATGTTCGACGAGTGGATCGTTATGGTGGCGCAACCTTCACTGAAGGAAGAAAACCGGCCGCGGTCGGCCTTCCGATGACCTGGCATGGGGGAGCCGAGTCGGGCAGTTCGGGAGGACCGGCCGCGGCCGGGGTTCTGGGGTTTCGCCCGGTGGACCGCTGCCGGCGGCCGGTCGGGCGGGGTCGTTCAGACCGCTTCGGCCGTCTCCGGCAGCTCCACGGTGAGCCGCTCGGTCAGGTCCACGACCTCGGAGAGATCCCCGAAATCGCGTACGGCGCTGTCGACCGTCTTTCGGATACGAGTGTCGACGCGCTCGGAGCGCACCTTCTTGGCCTCCTTCATGGCCTGTGTGGCGAGAACCGTGCTCTGCTCGGGCTCGCGCTGCAGCAGGTGCACCGTGGCCATGCCGATCAGGTTGAGCACATAGGAGCGCTGGTGGTCGCCGTCGCCCGCGAACAGTTCGACGGCCCGCCGCATCAGAGGCTCGGCCAGCGACGCGTAGGCGGGGCTGCGGCCGGCGACGTAGGCCAGGTCGCGGAAGGAGTGGCTGTTCTCGCCGTACAGCTCGGCCTCGGAGAAGAAGCGGATCCAGTCGGGGTCCGGCTCGTCCCACTCGTCGGTCTCGGCGAAGGTGTCCTCGGCCATCCGGACCGCGCGCTTGCACCGGCCGGGCTGGCCCATGTTGGCGTAGGCGCGGGCCTCCATCGCATACAGCATGGACTGGGTGCGCGGGCCGGCGCAGTCCCGGCTGCCGTACTGGGCGAGGTGGATCAGCTCCAGCGCGTCCTCCGGCCGGCCGAGGTGGATCATCTGGCGGCTCATGCTCGACAGCACGTAGCTGCCGAGCGGCCGGTCGCCGGCCTCCTTCGCCGCGTGCAGGGCCAGGACGAAGTACTTCTGCGCGGTCGGCTGGAGTCCCACGTCGTAGCTCATCCAGCCGGCGAGCTCGGCCAGCTCGGCGGCCACCTTGAAGAGCCTGCGCGAGGTGGACTCGGGCTGGGGCTCCTGGAGCAGGTCGGTCACCTCGTGCAGCTGCCCGACGACCGCCTTGCGGCGCAGACCGCCGCCGCACTGGGCGTCCCACTGCCGGAACATCACGGTGGTGGACTCCAGCAGGTCCAGCTCGGGCCGGGAGAGCCGGCCGCGGGCCCGGCTGGTCGGCACCGACTCCGGCTCCTCGAGCGGGGCGGGCGGCGAGGGGACCAGCCAGCGCTGCATCGGCTCGATGAGGGAGGGCCCCGCGCACAGGGCGAGCGACGTCCCGAGGAAGCCGCGGCGCGCCAGCATCAGGTCGCTGCGCGAGAACTCGCTGAGCTGGGCCACCGTCTGCGGGGCCGTCCACGGCAGGTCGACGCCGGTCGCGGAGGGCACCTGCCGGGCCGCGCGCAGGCCGAGGTCCTCGACCGAGACGACGCAGCCGAACCGCTCGGAGAACAGCTCGGAGAGGATCCTGGGGATGGGCTCGCGGGGGTTCTCGCCGTCCAGCCAGCGGCGCACGCGCGAGGTGTCGGTGGAGATGTGGTTGGCGCCCAACTGGCGGGCACGACGGTTCACTTGACGTGCGAGTTCGCCCTTCGACCAGCCGCTGCGCACGAACCACGAGGTGAGCAGCTCGTTCGGGCGCCTGTCCGCGCTCGCAGCGTTGTTCCCGCTTCCGCCGTTGCCGCTCACTGGAACGCCCCCATCCCTGAGACCACTTGTCACTGAGTGCGCCAAGCCTTATCAGAATGCCGGTAAATAGGGCCCGCCGTACGGCACTTGTCACCCTTCGAACGGAAACCCGACTTGCCCCCGGCATACCCACGAGCGCAAGCACCCACAGGACCCGCCTACTCAAAGTAATCCTACGATCACGGTCCCAGCCACGGCGATCCCGGAAACGCCACCATTCGCCACCCCTTCGGATGAACTCCCGATGACCCGTACGCGATTCACTTGACAGAGAACAGCCATGGGTGAGCGGAGCGAAGCACTCAGGGGCGCGCGAAGCCGAGCCCACCACCCGCGGCGCTTCCGGGCGCTGCCTGGATCGGGCGGCCCGGGGGAAGCGGAAGCACACAGAGTCACGGTGCTCGACCGCTGCGTAACCAGCGGCGCGTAGGACCCGTTGGAGGGGGCATGGGCTTCACGATCGGCGGCATTCGCGAGATCCGCTCCGGCGCGCGCAGGCGCGGTCGCTCGTCCGAGTGCACCGCCGTCGCCGAGTTCACGGGACTGTGGGGCTGGGACGCGGTGCCCGGCGCACGGGCCGCGGCGGGCGTCTGCTCCTGCGGACGCCCCGGGTGCCGCGAACCGGGGGCGCACCCGCTGGAGTTCGCCCCGCGCGTCCCGGCCGGCGCCACCCTCGACGACGTGGGCAGGACCTGGGGCGGGTTCCCCGGCGCCGCGGTGATGCTGCCGGTCGGACGCGCGTTCGACGTGCTCGATGTCGCCGAATCCGCCGGGCGGCGCGCCCTGGTCCGCCTCGAGCGCATGGGCCTGCCCCTCGGCCCGGTCATCGCCACGCCCGAGGGCCGTACCCAGTTCTTCGTCGCCCCCGGCGCGGCCGCCGAGCTGACGGACCTGCTCTACCGGATGGGCTGGGACGATCCGGCCGCCCTCGACCTGCGCGGCCTCGGACCCGGCACGTTCATCACGGCCCCGCCCTCCGACCGCGGCGGGCTCGGTCCGGTGCGCTGGCTGCGCGCGCCCGCTCTGGACTCGGCGACCCGCCCCCCGGAGGCCCGGCTGCTGCTGGGGACGCTGGCGTACCTGGCCCACCGCTCACGCGCCCAGGGCCCGCGGGAGACCCTCGGCCGCACGGCCTGACGCCGGCCACACCCCCGGACATCGGCCGCACCGCCCTCTGACATCGGCCGCACCCCCGCCTGACGCAGGCCGCGGGGTCGCTCGGACCCCGCACGGGGCCGCCCGGGGTCACCGCGGCGCCCCTCCCCCGCGGCCTGCGACGACGTACACGGCGAAGCGCCCGCTCCAACTGCACCTCGGAGCGGGCGCTTCTTCCGTGCCCCGGTCTGCCTCCCGGCACACCGTCTTCGGTTCTCGACCTCGCGCTGCCGACCGGTCAGTCCCCGATAAGGGCGTCAACGAAGGCCTCCGGCTCGAACGGCGCGAGGTCGTCCGCCCCCTCGCCCAGTCCGACCAGCTTGACGGGGACGCCCAGCTCGCGCTGGACCGCGACCACGATGCCGCCCTTCGCGGTGCCGTCCAGCTTGGTCAGCACGATGCCGGTGATGTCGACGACCTCGGCGAAGACGCGGGCCTGGACGAGCCCGTTCTGCCCGGTGGTGGCGTCGAGCACGAGCAGCACCTCGTCCAGCGGGGCGTGCTTCTCGACGACCCGCTTGACCTTGCCGAGCTCGTCCATCAGGCCGGTCTTGGTGTGGAGGCGGCCGGCGGTGTCGATGAGGACGACGTCGACGCCCATCTCCTTGCCCTCCTTCACCGCGTCGAACGCGACGGAGGCGGGATCGCCGGCCTCGGGACCGCGCACGGTGTGCGCGCCGACCCGCTCGCCCCAGGTCTGGAGCTGGTCGGCGGCGGCCGCGCGGAACGTGTCGGCGGCGCCCAGGACGACGGTGCGCCCGTCGGCCACGAGCACCCGCGCGAGCTTGCCGGTGGTGGTGGTCTTGCCGGTGCCGTTGACGCCGACGACCATCACGATGCCCGGCTTGCGGTCCTCGGGCTCGGTCTTCACGGTGCGGTCGACCTCGGTGCCGACCAGCTTGAGCAGCTCCTCGCGCAGCAGAGCGCGCAGTTCCTCGGGAGTGCGGGTGCCGAGCACCTTCACGCGCTCGCGCAGTCGTTCGACCAGCTCCTGGGTGGGGGCCACGCCGACGTCGGCGGTGAGCAGCGTGTCCTCGATCTCCTCCCAGGTGTCGTCGTCGAGGTGCTCACGCGAGAGCAGCGTGAGGAGCCCCTTGCCCAGGGCGTTCTGGGAGCGGGAGAGGCGGGCGCGCAGGCGCACCAGCCGCCCCTCGGTGGGCTCCGGGACCTCGAGTTCGGGAACCTCGAGCGGGGGGAGGACGGGGGGCTCCTCGACGGCGGTGCCGGTCGAGCCGCCGTCGGGAAGATCCACCTCCTCGATCGTGCGGCGCGGTTCGTCGCGCGGCGTCTCGGCCTCGTCGCCGACGTGCGGTTCGGCCGGAGGGGCGGTGATGTCGGGCGCTGCGGGGGGCGGCGGGGGCAGCGGCTTCTTCCGCCGACTGCCGACGACCAGCCCGCCGAGCACTGCGAGCACGACCACGGCGATGACTACAGCAAGGATGACGGTTTCCATAACGGGTCCAGTATGCGTGACCCCTCCCGGCCGGGGCGGGCGGCGGCCCGGCCGCGCGTCAGGCGGCCCCCGTCCGGCCTCCCCCCGCGGCCGGGCCGGCGGGAACGGGCGGCCCCCGGCCGCCGCTCGCAGCCGGTTCGTCCCGGCCCATGGCCATCTGACACCTCGTCAGCTACGGTCCCCGCATCCGCCGAAGGGGGTTCTCCATGCCCGTCACCGTCGTCCGATTCAACCTCGTCGCACCCGGTGCGACCCCCGCCGAGCTGGGCGTCCGCTACCGGACCGCGCTGGAGATGGCCACGTACGCCGACCGGCACGGCGTGACCCTCGTACAGACCGAGGAGCATCACGGCGTCGAGAACAACTGGCTGCCGTCGCCCTTCGTCTTCGCGGGCTCTGTGCTCGGTGCGACGCGGCGGCTGGCGGTGACCGTCTCGGCCGTCATCGGACCGCTGCACGACCCGCTGCGGCTGGCCGAGGACATCGCGGTGCTGGATCTGCTGAGCGGTGGGCGGCTGGTCACGGTCGCCGGGATCGGCTACCGGCCGGAGGAGTACGCCCGCGCCGGAGTGGACTGGAAGCGGCGTGGGCGGCTCCAGGACGAGCTGCTGGAGACCGTGCTGAAGGCCTGGACCGGCGAGGAGTTCACCTACCGGGGGCGCACGGTACGCGTCACCCCCCGCCCGGCGACCGATCCGCACCCCCTGCTGCTGGTGGGCGGATCCTCGAAGGCCGCCGCCCGCCGGGCCGCCCGTCTCGGGCTGCCGTTCTTCCCCAGCGCCCATCTGCCGGAGCTGGAGGCCTACTACAAGGAGCGGCTGGCGGAGTACGGGACGGAGGGCTGGACGATGATGCCGGGCGCCGAGACGCCCCTGCTCCATGTCGCCGAGGACCCGGACCGGGCGTGGGCCGAGCACGGCGAGCGCTTCCTGCACGAGGCGCGGACCTACGCCTCCTGGCAGTCGGGCGAGATCCGCTCGGCGGTGAAGTCGGGGGCGACGACGGTGGCGGAGCTGCGGGAGGAGGGCGTGTACCGGATCCTCACGCCGGACGCATGCGTGGCGCAGGGGCTCGACAACCTCGTCCTGCATCCGCTGGCGGGCGGGATGCCGGTGGAGGAGGGGTGGCGCAGCCTGCGGCTGTTCTGCGAAGACGTGCTGCCCCGGCTCGGCGGGTGAGCCGGGGCGGCACGTCCTCCAGGGGTCGAGGAGCGGGCAGCGGGGGCGGGCCCGGCTCCTCGAGATCGGGGGCCTTGGCGGCAGAGGCCTTCGGAGGCCTCAGCCCATCTCCTCCAGCGCCTTGCCCTTCGTCTCCTTGACGTACTTCAGGACGAACGGGATGGAGAGCGCGGCGAAGACCGTGTAGATCATGTAGGTCGCGGAGAGGTTCCAGTCGGCCAGCGACGGGAAGCTCGCGGTGATGGCCCAGTTGGCGATCCACTGCGCGGAGGCGGCCACGCCGAGGGCCGCGGCACGAAGGCGGTTGGGGAACATCTCGCCGAGGAAGACCCAGACGACGACGCCCCAGGACAGGGCGAAGAAGAGGACGAACACGTGGGCGGCGATCAGGGCGATCCAGCCCTGGGTGGCGGGCAGCTTGCCGTCGACGAGGTCGAAGGAGAACGCCCAGGCCTCGAACGCGAGGCCGACGACCATGCCGGCGGAGCCGATCAGTGCCAGCGGCCTGCGGCCGACGCGGTCCACGAAGATCATCGCGATGACCGTGCCGACGATGTTGATGATCGACGTCGTGAACGAGTAGAAGAAGGAGTCGGTCGGGTCGACGCCGACCGACTGCCACAGCGTGGAGGAGTAGTAGAACGCGACGTTGATGCCGACGAACTGCTGGAAGACCGACAGGCCGATGCCGATCCAGACGATCGGCTTGAAGAAGAAGGAACCGCCGAGCAGGTCCTTGAACGTCGACTTGTGCTCGCTCTTCATCGCGTGCTCGATCTCGGTGACGCGGGCGTCCAGGTCGACGCTCCCGCCTTCGACCTCCTCGAGGATCTCGCGGGCCCGCTCTCGCTTGCCCACGGAGATCAGGAAGCGGGGGGACTCGGGGATGGCGAAGGAGAGCAGGCCGTACAGGACGGCCGGGACCACCATGACGCCGAGCATGACCTGCCAGGCCTCCAGGCCCATGAGCTTGCCGCGCTGGTCGCCGCCCGCGGAGTTGAGCAGTCCCCAGTTGACCAGCTGCGAGATCGCGATGCCGATGACGATCGCGGCCTGCTGGAAGGAGCCGAGCCGTCCGCGGTAGGCGGGCGGGGCGACCTCCGCGATGTAGGCGGGGCCGATGACGGAGGCCATGCCGATGGCGAAGCCGCCGACGACCCGCCAGAAGGCGAAGTCCCACAGGGAGAAGGGCAGCGCCGAGCCGACGGCGCTGACCGTGAACAGCACGGCGGCGATCTGCATGACCCGGATACGGCCGATGCGGTCGGCGATGCGGCCGGCGGTCGCGGCGCCGACGGCGCAGCCGATCAGGGCGATCGCGATGACCTGGGCGAGGGCCGCGGAGCCGATGTCGTAGCGGTCCCTGATGGCCTCCACGGCGCCGTTGATCACGGAGCTGTCGTAGCCGAAGAGGAATCCGCCCATCGCGGCCGCCGCCGCGATGAAGACGACGTGCCCGAGATGATCGGGATGAGCCCTGCCGGCTCCTGACTTCTGTGCCTGCGTCGTGCTGGTCACGTTCAACTCCTCGAGCCGTCGGCAGCGCTGCCGACGGGATCAGCACCTCCAGATACGTGGCACCTGAAGGTAAAAGCAACGGTGCCGAGACTATGCCTTCAAGTTTCGAAGTCAAGAGAGCCCGGCTGTGACTTTTCAGCGCCCACGTGCAGGATTTGTGTTCAATTCTTGAAGCAGAAGCGGTGGGAGCTGGATCACGGGTACCCGCTCCGGCCGGTCAACGCAGGCGCTGGCTGATGACCTTCGACACACCATCGCCCTGCATGGACACGCCGTACAGCGCGTCGGCGACCTCCATCGTGCGCTTCTGGTGCGTGATCACGATCAGCTGCGAGGACTCCTGCAGCTCCTGCATGATCCGGATGAGCCGCTGCAGGTTGGTGTCGTCGAGGGCGGCCTCGACCTCGTCCATGACGTAGAAGGGGCTGGGCCGCGCCTTGAAGATCGACACCAGCATGGCCACCGCGGTCAGCGACCGCTCGCCGCCGGAGAGCAGACTGAGCCGCTTGACCTTCTTGCCCGGGGGCCGGGCCTCCACGTCCACGCCCGTGGTGAGCATGTTGTCGGGGTCGGTCAGGATCAGCCGCCCCTCCCCGCCCGGGAACAGCCGGCTGAACACGCCCTCGAACTGCCGTGCGGTGTCCCGGAACGCCTCGGTGAAGACCTGCTCGACGCGCTCGTCGACCTCCTTCACCACTTGAAGCAGGTCGGTGCGGGTCTTCTTGAGGTCCTCCAGCTGCTCGCTCAGGAACTTGTGCCGCTCCTCCAGCGCGGAGAACTCCTCCAGCGCCAGCGGGTTCACCTTGCCGAGCTGCTGGTAGGCGCGCTCGGCGGACTTCAGCCGCTTCTCCTGCTCGGCGCGCAGGAACGGCCTCGGCCGGTTGCGCGGGTCCTCCGGGTCCTCCGGCAGCACCTCGCCCTCGGCGGGCGGCGAGGGCGGCACGAGCTGATGCGGCCCGTACTCGGAGACGAGCCCCGCGGGCTCCACGCCCAGCTCCTCCAGCGCCCGCGTCTCCAGCTGCTCGATGCGCATCCGCTTCTCGGCGCCGAGGACCTCGCCGCGGTGCACCGAGTCCGTCAGCTTGTCCAGCTCGCCCTTCAGATCGCGCCCCGCGGCGCGGGCGGCGGCCAGCTCCTGCTCCCGCCGCGCCTTGGCCGCGTCGGCGGCGACCCGCTCCGCCTCGGCCCGGCCCACGGAGACCTCCACGTGGGCGAGCAGCTGCCGCGCGCCCGAGGCCACGGCGTCCGCGACGGCCGCCTCGTGCCGCAGCCGCGCCCGCCGCTGCTCGGCACGCGCACGTGCCTCGCGTTCCGCCCGCGCGGCCCGGTCCAGCGAATCGGCCCGCCCGGCCAGCCCCTTGACCCGCTCCTCGTGGGTACGGACCTGAAGCCTGGCCTCCATCTCGGTCTGCCGCGCGTTGGCCCCGTCGGCGGCGAGCCGGTCCCGCACGGCGGAGTCGGGCTCCTCCTCGGCCGGCGTCTCCTCGGCGACGGCCAGCCGTTCCGCCAGTTCCGCGGCCTCTTCCAGGGCCCGGTCGAGCGCCTCCTGCGCCCGCGCCGCGGCAGCCGCGGACCGCTCGGCCTCACCGGCCGCGCCCCGGGCCTGTCCCGCAAGCCGCCCGAGCTGCTGCGCCACGGCCGACTTCTCCCGGTCGGCGGCCCGCCGCCGCTCGCCCACCTCCTCGAGGAACGCGGCACACTCCTGGCGACGCCCGCCCGCCGTGCGCTGCGCGTCCGTCAGCTCCGCGCCCCCCACGGCCAGCTCGTCGAGCTCGGCGGAGGCCTCGTCGACGGACGCCTGCACCTCCAGCAGGCTGGGCGCCCCGGCGGACCCGCCGTGCGCGAAGTGCGCGCCCAGCAGATCGCCCTCGGCGGTCACCGCGGTGAGGTCCGGGCGGGCGTAGACCAGCGCCTCGGCGTCCTCCAGCGTGCCCACGACCACGATCCCCCGCAGGAGCCTGCGCACGGCGGGCATGAGCTCGGCAGGCCCCCGCACCAGATCGGCGGCGTACGGCGGCCCGTCGGCGCGTTGCCCCTCGGGGCGCGGAACGTCGGCGCGTTGGCTGTCGACGGGGCGGCCGTCGACGGGACGGCTGTCGATGAGCCGGCCGTCGATGAGCCGGCCGTCGGTGCGTGCGTCGGGCACGTCGCCCACGTCGCCCACGTCACCCACGTCACCGCCGAGCAGCAGCGCTGCGCGCCCCGCGTCCTGCTTGCGCAGCAGCCGGATGGCCTCGGCAGCCGCGGCGGGCGTCGTCACCGCGATCGCGTCCGCGGCGGCGCCGAAGGCCGCAGCGACCGCGACCTCGTGGCCCGGCGTCACCGTCAGCAGTCCGGCAGCCGGGCCCAGCAGGCCGTTCAGGCGGTCGCGCGCGGCGAGCAGGGCGCCCGTGCCGTCCTTGCGCCGCAGTCCCAGAGCCAGGGCGTCCCGACGGGCCAGGGTCGCGGCGCGGCTGCGCTCGGCGGCCGTCGCCGCCTCGCGGGCGTCGGCGAGGGCGGCCTCCGCCTCGGCGAGCCGCCGCTTGGCGCTCTCGTGCCGTTCGGCGAGCTCGTGGTCGTCCGCGTCGAGTCCGTCGACCTCCGCCTTGAGCGCCTCGTACTCCTCCTGTGCGGCGACGGCCCGCTCCTGGGCCTCGTCGCGGGCGGCGGCGAGGCGGTCGATCTCGGCCTGTGCGGAGGCGGCGCGCGAGCGGGCGGCGTTGACCTGGCCGTTCAACCGGGCCAGGCCCTCGCGGCGGTCGGCGATGGCCCTGGCGACGTCCTTCAGCCGCCGTTCTTCGACGGCCAGTTCCCGTTCCAGGTCCGCGCGGTGGGCGACGGTGTCGTCGAGGGCGTGCTGGGCCGCCTCGAGGGCGGCCTCCAGTTCGGCCTCCTGCTCGCGGATCCGGGCCGCCTCCCGTTCCATGTCCTCGGGGTCGCGGCCGCGCCGCTCCTCGGGGGGCGCGGAGGTGGCGCTCTTCACCCGGGCGTCGGCGAGCGAGACGGTGCCCCGGACGCGTTCGGCGAGCTGGGACAGCTCGTACCAGGTCTGCTGAGCCCGCTGGAGACGCGGCGTGAGCTGCCGGACCTCGTCCTCCAGGAGAGCCTCGCGCTGGAGGGCCTTCCGCAGATCCTGCTCGGCCGCCTCCTTGCGTTCCTTGAGGGCGGCCTCGTCGGCGACCTCCGTCTGCAGGGCCTCCCGCAGCCGTACCAGGTCGTCGGCGAGCAGGCGCAGCCTGGCATCGCGCAGATCGGCCTGGATGACGGCGGCGCGGCGGGCCACGGCGGCCTGCCGGCCGAGGGGTTTGAGCTGACGCCGGAGTTCGTCGGTGAGGTCCTGCACGCGCGCGAGGTTGGCCTGCATCGCGTCCAGCTTGCGGAGCGCCTTCTCCTTGCGCTTGCGGTGCTTGAGGACGCCCGCGGCCTCCTCGATGAAGGCGCGGCGGCCCATGGGGTCGGCGTGCAGGACGGAGTCGAGCTGGCCCTGGCCGACGATGACGTGCATCTCGCGCCCGATGCCGGAGTCGGAGAGCAGGTCCTGGATGTCGAGCAGCCGGCAGGTGTCGCCGTTGATCTGGTACTCGCTGCCGCCGTTGCGGAACATGATCCGCGTGATGGTGACCTCGGCGTACTCGATGGGGAGCGCGCCGTCGGAGTTGTCGATGGTCAGGGACACCTCGGCGCGGCCCAGCGGGGGGCGGCCGGTGGTGCCGGCGAAGATGACGTCCTCCATCTTGCCGCCGCGCAGCGACTTTGCGCCCTGCTCGCCCATGACCCAGCTGAGGGCGTCGACGACGTTGGACTTGCCCGAGCCGTTCGGACCGACGACGCATGTGATCCCCGGTTCGAACCGGAGCGTGGTCGCGGAAGCGAACGACTTGAACCCCCGGAGGGTCAGGGCCTTGAGGTGCACGGCGCTGGACTCTACCTGCCGGGGGTGTCTCACTCCATGAACCCGCGGTTTCACCCATGAACGCGCAGGGCACACCAAACGTTAAGAGACTGAAAGGGTGCGCGCGGGAACCAACGGCGGGGGCGCGGTCAGCGGGGCGGAAGCGGGGGCGCGGAATCATGCGGGACAAGAAAGAAGGGACGCCGAAGCGTCCCTTGCAAACTCTGACAACCTAGCGGTCCGACGCGGTAGGAATGAGCCGCCCGACCCCTGCGTGCCGTTGTGCAGCGTGCAGCGATCAGGTGAGCGCAGGCTCCGCCTGGCGTGCGTCGATGCTCTCCAGAAGCGATTCGTGAGAAGCGGCAGCCGTCAGCGCGTCGTTCTCGGCCTGGATCCGTCCGAGCTCGGATTCCAGGTCTTGTACACGCTGCTGGAGCCGTCGCATCTCGGCGAGGAGTCGCGGGTCGGAGCCGCCGACGTAACCGAGAAGCGCCTTTGCCATGATGGATGGTCCTCCACAATGAGTGACCGACCGAAGCGGTGTGGGTCGTGAGGGATTCGCACCCGCGGTGCTCGGCAGGATCTTGTTGGTGCTGCCGTTCATCCACGCCGAACAGCTGGGGTGCGCGGGGTGCTTTCAGCGTCTCACCAAAAAGTTTGACGGTCAACACGATCACGCCCCGTATTGGCGGGCGGCCCGGTGGCGCGCGGCCGGAACGGCGGCGCTGCGACTCCTGCGGGGCCCTCAGGGCGTGGCGATCATCCTTAAGTGCGGAGCCTCCCACGACAAGCGATTCTTGGCAATCACCTGCCCCTTTCTGCTGGGGGCACGTGCCCGTGGCATTCCCCTCCGCTTTCACGGGGGCGCCCGGAGAAAGCTCTCAGCGGATCGCGAAGCCGTCGTAACCTCCGCGCGGTGTGTCCCATATCTCGGTGACTCCGTCTACGCGTCCGGGCGTGTCGTCACCCAGAAGCCAGCCGAGCAGTTCCTCACACGCCTCTTTGGCCCCTTCGGCGACCACCTGGACCCGGCCGTCGGCCAAATTGAGAGCAAAACCACTCAGGCCGCCGATCTCCAGCGCCTTGGCCCGGGTGAACCAGCGGAATCCCACGCCCTGGACGTGTCCGCGCACCCAGGCGACCAGCCGTACATCCTCGCTCATGGATGCAACCTAACCGCGCGATGTCTCTCGGGACACTTCCTCCCCGAGCGCCATGCGGTACCGTCCCCACCCAATGATTCTCATATGAAACTCACTCGATCGGGTGAGTCAGGTCGACCAGAGGGAGCAGGAGGCGCGCGTCGCCCCAGGGCTCCGGCCGACCGTTGAGAACACGCTCGGACGAGGAAGGCAAGGACATGGGACGCCACCGACGCTCCGCCGCCGGCAGCGCCGCCACGAGCCGCGCCACGGGGGTCACACAGACGCACGGCTCGCATGCGGACAGCCACAGGGCACAGGACGCGCACACCGAAACCCTCCCCACGATCGGCATCGCGCCGTATCTGAACCCGGAGGCGTACGCGGACTCCGTCGCGAGAAGCCAGGAGTACCTGTACGCGGAGGGCGGCTACGCCCACGGCGACACCGCGGTGTTCGCCGCCGACGGGTTCACCCCCGACGGCGGCTCCCACCGGCCGGGGGCGAATCGGACGGGTGCGGGCCGCCGCCGTAAGCGCAGGGTCGCCACGCCGGTGAAGTCCGGCCTGCTCGGCGTCTCCGCGGCGGTGGCGATCGGCACGGTCGCCGTGGCCACGGGCGTGGTGCCCGGTATCGACGGCTACCGTCTCGGGGGCGGCAGCGGCGGCTCCGGCGACAAGGTCCAGGCCGCCGCGGGCTCTCCGACGAACTCGGCCTCCGAGCAGGGCGGCACGTCCGGCTCCGCCGACGACGACCGCGACTCCGCCCCGACCAGCCGTGACGCCGGCCGGCCGGCTTCGCCCTCCACCCCGGCCACCCCCGCCACGCCCTCCCCCTCCGTCTCCGCCTCCTCGGCCGCGCCGACGAAGACGGCTCCGCAGAAGCCCGAGTCCACGCCTTCCAAGACGCCGAAGACCACGCCGTCCAAGTCGCGGGCCGCCACCAAGGCGCCGGCGAAGTCCGAGGCCCCCGTGACGGTGTCGGCCGAGACGCAGGCCGCGGCCGAGGTGCTGAAGCTGGTGAACGAGGAGCGGGCCAAGGTCGGCTGCAGTGCCGTCTCCGCGAACAGCGCCCTGTCGGACCTCGCCGAGAAGTTCAGCGCCGACATGGCCGCCCGCGGGTTCTTCGACCACACCGACCCCGACGGGGCGACCCCGTGGGACCGGGCGGCCAAGGCCGGCATATCGGGGCTCGGCGGCGAGAACATAGCCCGCGGCCAGGCCGACGCGGCTGCCGTCATGGAGGCCTGGATGAACAGCCCCGGCCACAAGGCGAACATCCTGAACTGCGACTTCAAGACACTGGGCGTCGGCGTCCACTTCGGCTCCGGCGGCCCTTGGTGGACGCAGGACTTCGGCTACTGAGAAAGCCGCAGGTCGGAGAGCGGCGACAAACTGCACACGCTGCAGTGGGTCGCCGGCGACGCCGCTGACGGGGAGCGCCCGCCGCGGGTCGCCGGCCGGAGCCCGTCCCATGCGGGCGAGGATCTCTGCCTTCTTGGCCGCGAACCCCTCCTCGGAGAGGATGCCCGCGTCTCTCAGGCCCGCCGGCTGCCGCAACTGCTCGACGGGCGAGTCCGCCTGGGGCGCGGGGGCCTCGGCACGGGCAGGGGCAGCGAAAGCGGAGCGGCCGACCGCGGGCGGGGACCACCCGTCGGCAGGCGAAGCTCGTACCGGGTAGGCGGCCGACGCCGTGACCCGCGACGACTGCTTCGCAGGTCACGGCATGGATCAAGGCGGCCGTGGGTCAGGCTGCCTGGGCGCGGCCGGCCAGGAAGACCCGTGCGGTCTCGGCCACCCTGCGGCCCAGGTGTTCGGCCGTCGCCACGTCCGCCTTGTGGACCGCGTCCGGCCCCTCGTCGACGTTGGTCTGTGCGGCGGCGCCCAGGAACACGCCCAGCCGGTTGAGGTCGTGCTCGGAGCCGGCCGAGTTGTTCCAGCCGGGCAGCAGGCCCAGGTTGACCCAGTGCATGCCGAGCTGCGCGGCCAGGATCTGGAAGAACTGCAGCGTGTGCAGCTTGTCGCCGCTCTTGGAACCCGAGTTGGTGAATCCGGCGGCCAGCTTGTCCTTCCACACCTGGTCGGGCCAGCGCGCGGAGGTCGCCTCGGCGAAGGCGTGGAATGCGGCGGACGCGGTCCCCATGTAGGTGGGCGATCCGAACACGACGGCGTCCGAGCGGTCGAGCAGCGTCCACTGCTCCTCGGTGATCTCGTCGACCTTGATCAGGTGCACTTCCGCGCCGGCGTCGACGGCACCGGCGCGGACGGCTTCGGCGAGGACGGCGGTGTGGCCGTAGCCGGAGTGGTAGGCGACAGAGACGACAGGGGTGGACATGCGTACTCCTGGAAATGGGCAGCTCAAGAACAGTGACCAAAGGAAAGCACTAACTTGCAGTTAGTGCAACCTACCGGTTAGCGCTACCTTCGAGTAGGCTTGCACTATGGACATCACCCGGGAGAGAGCGGAGGACCAGGACCTTCCGTTCGACGTGTTCGCCAAGGCCTGTCCCTCGCGCGGCACACTGGAGCACATCACCGGCCGCTGGGGCGGACTGACTCTCGGGGCGCTGTACGAGGGCTCGTTGCGCTTCAACGAACTGCGCCGCCGGGTCGACGGCGTGAGCGAGAAGATGCTCTCCCAGACGCTGCACGCGCTGGAGCGCGACGGGCTGGTGCACCGCGAGGCGCAGCCCACCAACCCGCCCCGCGTGGACTACGAGCTGACCCCGCTCGGGCGGGAGGTGGCCGAGCGCCTGCTGGGCCTCATCCACCTCGTCGAAGGGCGGATGACCGACGTCCTGGCCGCGCGCGAGCACTACGACGCGACGCGCGGCGCCCTCTGACACTTCGGGCAGAAGTAGCTGGACCGGTTCATCCAGGGGCGCCGGCGCATCGGCGTGGCGCACCGCCTGCAGGGCAGTCCCTCACGCCCGTAGGCGTCCAGGGACCGGTCGAAGTAGCCCGACTCCCCGTTGACGTTGACGTACAGGCTGTCGAAGCTGGTGCCGCCGACGGCGAGGGCCGCGTTCATCACGTCCCGGACATGGCCGAGCAGTTCGAACGTGCGGGGCCTGGTGAAGGCGGCCGTCGGACGTTCGTAGTGCAGACGGGAGCGCCAGAGCGCCTCGTCCGCGTAGATGTTTCCGACGCCGCTGATCAGCGACTGGTCGAGCAGCGCCCGCTTGACGGTGGTGCGCCGCCTGCGCAGCGCCTGATGGAACCCCTCGTCGTCGAACAGCGGGTCGAGGGGGTCACGGGCGATGTGCGCGATGACGTCCGGGAGCCCGTCCGGGCCGGTCGGATGAAGCGACAGACCGCCGAAGGTGCGCTGGTCGACGAAGCGGAGCTCGGTGTCCGTGTCGTCCGCGAAGCGCACCCGGATGCGCAGATGCTTCTCGTCGGGCGCCCGGAGCGGCTGGACCAGGAGCTGGCCGCTCATGCCGAGATGAGCCAGAACCGCCTGGTCGGTGTCCTCCAGCGGCAGCCATAGGTACTTGCCGCGCCGGCTCGGGGCGCCGATGCGGTGGCCTTCGAGGCGGTGCGCGAAGTCGTCGGCGCCTGCCAGGTGACGGCGCACTGCGCGAGGGTGCAGCACCTCGGCGCCGGCGACCGTGCGATGGGCGACCCACCGCTCCAGACCACGCCGGACTACCTCGACCTCGGGCAACTCGGGCATGGGATCCCCCGTGACGTCGGTTCCTGCACGGACCGAGCGCCCGTCCCGGACAGGGGCGGGCGCTCGTCGCGTGGTGCTGCTCAGGCGGAGGCGGACTCCTGGTCCACGCTGCCGTCGGCCGCGACGGCCGTTTCGGCCGCCGCCTCGCCGGCGCGCTCGTCCGCCGCGGCCCGGATGGACCGCCACGCGGACTCGGCGGCCTGCTGCTCCGCCTCCTTCTTGCTGCGGCCGGTGCCGGTGCCGTACGAGACGCCTCCGACGCGGGCGGCAGCAGTGAAGGTCTTCTCGTGGTCGGGGCCGGTCTCCGTGACCAGGTACTCGGGGACGCCGAGGCCTTCGGTCGCGGTGAGCTCCTGGAGACTGGTCTTCCAGTCCAGGCCGGCACCGAGGTTCGAGGACTTCTCGATCAGCGGGTCGAACAGGCGGTGCACCAGTTCGGAGGCCGCGTCGAGGCCCTGATCGAGATAGACCGCGCCGATCACCGCTTCGAGGGTGTCGGCGAGGATGGACGCCTTGTCCCGGCCGCCCGTGCCCTCTTCACCCCGGCCGAGCCGGATGAAGGAGCCCAGGTCGAGGCCACGACCGACCTCCGCCAGCGCACGAGAGTTGACCACCGCGGCCCGCAACTTGGCCAGTTGGCCTTCGGGCAGGTCGGGGTGGGTGCGGTACAGCGTGTCCGTGACGACCAGGCCGAGCACGGAGTCCCCGAGGAACTCCAGCCGCTCGTTCGTCGGCAGACCGCCGTTCTCGTACGCGTAGGAACGGTGCGTCAGCGCACGCACCAGAAGGGCGGACTCGAGCCGATAGCCGAGCCGCCCTTCCAGAAGCGTGTGGGACGAGGCCGTGTCCGCCTTGTTCTTGGCGGTCGTGTCCGCCTTGGCGTCAGACATGAAGCCTCTCACCAGCCGCTCAGACCTCGAGGACCTGGCGCTTGTTGTAGGTGCCACAAGACGGGCACGCGATGTGCTGCAGCTTGGGCTCGTGGCAGCGCTCGCACGCAACCAGGGTGGGGACCGCAGCCTTCCACTGCGACCGGCGGTGGCGCGTGTTGCTGCGCGACATCTTCCGCTTCGGAACAGCCACGGCTACTTCTCCTGCTTCTCGTCGGCGTGCGCTGATGGAAGCGCGCCGCCGCTCATCTCGTCCTTCTCGCCGTCTTCAGGTGAACCGGCGAGTCCCTGCAGTGCCGCCCAACGGATGTCGACGGCGTCGTGGTGGTGGTCCGGGTCGTCCGCCAGCCGGGCTCCGCACTCGGAGCACAGGCCGGGGCAGTCGTCCTGGCACACCGGCTGCATCGGCAGTGCGAGCACCACCGCATCGCGCAGCACGGGTTCGAGGTCGAACAGTCCGTCCTCGAGGAAGAGCCTGTCCTCGTCTTCCTCGGCGTCGTCGGCCGGATCCGCTTTCACACGGCCCCGGTCGTCGGCGTCAGGGTACGAGAACATCTCCTGGAAGTCCGCTGCGAGATCGAACTCGAGCGGCTCCAGACACCTTACGCACTCCCCCTCGGCCCGTGCACGGGCGGTGCCTGTGACGAGCACACCTTCCATGACCGACTCGAGACGGAGTTCGAGCTCCACCGGAGCGCCTTCCGGCACTCCGACGACTCCCTGGATCCCGAGATCCTGGGGAGCGTCGATCTCGCGGTTCAGGCGCTGTTGCGCACCGGGCCGCCGCCCCAGCTCGTGCGTATCGAACACGAGAGGCTTGCGGTGGTCGAGGCGGGCGTTCAGAGCCATTCCTGCTTTCGATCTTCTGAGCTCGGGGGACGCTGCCCCTCGGTGTCGCGGGCAGCGGTGATCGCGGGCGCATACGACATCAGCGAAGCGCACACGCGACCGATGAGCCAGGATACTGGAGCATTCGCCCACAGCCCAATCCGGCCCCCGTCCGCCCGGCCTCGCAGCCCGCGTCCGAGCTGCCTACAGCCCGCGTCCCTGCTCGTAGGCGCGCAACTGCTCGGCGCTGATCATGCCGGTGTCGAAGAGGCTGGTCTCGTCGAGGGCGTACCCCTGCTGCGCCTGCTGGTGCTGCTGGGCCTGCTGGTGCTGCTGGGACGGGTCCTGCTGCACGGCCTGGTTCGGGTCGTAGGGGGCCTGCTGGGCGTCGTAGCCCCCCTGATAGGCGTAGGGGTCGGCCTGCTGCTGATAGCCGTACGCGTCCTGCCGGCCGTAACCCTGCTGCTGTTGCTGCGGATAGCCGCCGTAGGGGTCCGGCTGCTGCTGGTAGCCGTACGCCGGCTGCGGCTGGTCGTACGTCTGCGGGGCGGGCTGCGCGGGCGCCGCGTCCTGCTCCGCGAGAGCGGCCAGGTCGGCGAGGTAGTCGGCGTCCGAGGAGTGCTGGAACGTGGTGGTGTCGGCGGCGAGGGCGCCGAGGTCGTCCGTGGCGATGCGGCCGTGCAGCTTCTGGCGGCCCCGGCCGACCGCCTCCAGCGTCTTGGCGAGGACCGCCTCGAAGGCGCCCAGCTTGGTGTCGACGTACGCGTCGGCGTCGCGGCGCAGGGTCTCGGGGTCGTGGCTGCGCTCGGGGGCGTCCTCGTCCTCGTACCCGTTCTCGTCGGTGCCCGGTCCGGTGCCGAGGAGCTTCTCGCGGCCGCGGCCCACGGAGCCGAGGGTCTTGGTGAGGACGACCTCGAAGTTGGCGAGTTTGGAGTCGACGTAGTCGTCGGCGTCCGCGCGGACCTCCTCGGCCTCCTTGCGGGCCTCGGCGAGGATGCGGTCGGCCTCGGCCTGGGAGCGGCGGGCGATCTCGGTGCCGGAGACCAGCGAGCCGCGTTCGGCGTGAGCGGTCTCGATGATCCGCTCCGCCTCCTGGCGTGCCTGCTCGACGACCTGCTCGCGGCCTCCGATGAGTTCCTCGGCCTGGGCCAGGGAGTCGGGCAGGGCCGCGCGTACCTCTTCCAGCAGGGCGAGCAGATCCGCGCGGTTGACCACGCACGAGGCCGACATCGGCATCGACCGGGCACTGGAGACCGCCGTGACGATCTCGTCGAGCTTCTTCTGCACGTCCACCGGTTGCTCGCCACTCTCTACAGCTGTGTTGGAGACGGACGGGACGACTGTACGGCCACGGGGTGTCCGCCGGACACCGGATGACGGCACGTCAGGACGGCCGTCGGGCGGTCAGCCCCGCCCGAGGCGCTCGGTCAGCGCTTCGAGAACCCTGGGCGGCACCAGGTGGGAGACGTCGCCGCCCCACGTGGCGACCTCCTTGACCAGGGACGAGGAGAGGAAACTGTAGGTGGGGTTGGTGGGCACGAACAGTGTCTCGACGCCGGAGAGACCGTTGTTCATCTGCGCCATCTGCAGTTCGTAGTCGAAGTCGCTGACGGCGCGCAGGCCCTTGACGATGGCCGGGATCCCGCGCTCCTTGCAGAAGTCGACGAGGAGGCCGTGGAACGCCTCGACCCTGACGTTGCCGTACTCGGCGGTGACCTCGCGGATCAGGTCGATCCGCTCGTCGATCTCGAACAGGCCCTTCTTGGACTTGTTGATCATCACCGCGACATAGACCTCGTCGTACAGACGGGAGGCGCGGGAGATGATGTCGAGGTGTCCGTTGGTGATCGGGTCGAACGACCCGGGACAGACGGCACGGCGCACTTGTGTTCCCTCGCTCTCCGGTCCGGTCATCGTGCGTCTTCGCACGTAGAGGCGGCGCGACCGTACCAAAACGTTCCCTCGCCGTAACGACGGGCCCGGAGCGCTTCGAAACCGTCCGGCCAGCCGAACTCACCGCCTCTGGTGCTGCGCTCCACGGTGACGAGGGCTTCGGCCGCGAGCCAGCCCCTCGAGCGGAGTGTGAGCAGGATCTCCCGAAGATCGTCGTCCGGGACGGCGTACGGGGGGTCGAGGAAGACGAGGTCGTACGGTGCGGCCGGCTCCGCCTCGATGACCTGTCGGGCCTTCCCCGCACGGACCTCGGCGCCGGGGAGGGCGAGGTTTCTCACGTTCTCCCGGATGACGCGGGCCGCTCGCGCGTCGGCCTCGACGAGGAGGGTGTGGCCGGCGCCGCGGGACAGGGCTTCCAGACCGACGGCCCCTGATCCGGCGTACAGGTCGAGGACCCGTTCGCCGTCGAGGGGGCGGCCGCCGAGGAGGGACTGCCAGGTGGAGAAGAGGCCTTCGCGTGCGCGGTCGGAGGTGGGACGGGTTCCGGTGCCTGGCGGGACCGCCAGGCGACGTCCGCCGGCTGCTCCGGCGATCACGCGGGTCATCTCTGGTCCTTGGTGGTGGGCGGCTTTGGGTTCAGTGTGGCGGGTCGCGCCGTGCGCCGCGCCCCCGGGTGGGTCCTCCTCACCCCTTGTCCAGGTACTGCTCCCTCTCCTCGTCCAGCAGGGCGTCCAGTGCCGTGCGCAGGCCCGGGTAGGCGGTCAGCCCCGGGTCCGCCTCGACGACGGCCACCGCTTCCTGCCGCGCCTCGGCGATGACCTCCTCGTCCTCGATGACCGCGAGGACGCGCAGGCTGGAGCGGACGCCCGACTGGGCCTGGCCGAGGACGTCCCCCTCGCGGCGCTGCTCGAGGTCGATGCGGGAGAGCTCGAAGCCGTCGAGGGTGGCGGCGACGGCGTTCAGCCGCTGCCGGGCCGCGGCGGCCTCCGGCATCTCGCTGACCAGGAGGCACAGGCCCGGCGCCGAGCCACGGCCTACGCGGCCGCGCAGCTGGTGGAGCTGGGAGACGCCGAACCGGTCGGCGTCCATGATCACCATCACGGTGGCGTTCGGGACGTTGACGCCGACCTCGATGACGGTCGTGGCGACCAGGACGTCGATGTCACCCGCGGCGAAGCGGCGCATGACGGCGTCCTTGTCGTCGGGGGGCATCCGGCCGTACAGCACCTCGATGCGCAGTCCTTGGAGGGGGCCTCGCGTGAGCTGTTCGGCGACGTCGAGGACGGCGAGCGGGGGCCGCTTCTCGGCCTCGTCCCCGGCGGACTTCTTCTTGGCCTTGCCCGCCTTCTCCGGGTCGTCCTCGTCGTCGCCGATGCGGGGGCAGACGACGTACGCCTGGTGCCCGCCGGCCACCTCCTCGCGCACGCGCTCCCACGCGCGCGCCAGGAAGTGGGGTTTGTCCGCGGCGGGGACGACATGGCTGGCGATGGGCGAGCGGCCGGCCGGAAGCTGGTCGAGGACGGAGGTCTCCAGGTCGCCGAAGACGGTCATGGCGACGGTACGGGGGATGGGCGTGGCCGTCATGACGAGCAGGTGCGGGGGCTGCTTGCCCTTGCCGCGCAGAGCGTCCCGCTGTTCGACGCCGAAGCGGTGCTGTTCGTCGACCACGACCAGGCCGAGGTCGTGGAACTGGACCTTGTCCTCGATCAACGCGTGCGTGCCGATCACGATGCCGGCCTCACCGGTGACGAGGTCCAGCAGCGCCCGGCGGCGGGCCGCCGCGCCCATGGACCCGGTCAGCAGGACGACCTTGGTGGCCTGTTCGGATCCGCCGAGCATGCCGCCCTCGGCCAGATCGCCCATCATCTCGACGACGGAACGGTGGTGCTGCTGGGCGAGGACCTCGGTGGGGGCGAGCATCGCGGCCTGTCCGCCGGCGTCGACGACGGCCAGCATGGCGCGCAGGGCGACCATGGTGTTGTGGGTGACCGTGAAGTGGTCGGTCACGTAGGCGTGGCTCGGATGGGCGACGCTGATGCACTGGACGGGCTTGCGGCCCACGTACTCGACGGCCTGGATGCCGCGGCGGAACGCTTCGCCGTCGTCGTCCGGGCGGGGCCGGAGGCGGGCGGCCTTGCGGGGCAGCCGGAACGGCGGGTGCGCGTCGGGCAGGGCGAGGCAGACCTCGACGCCCTGCGCCGACGTGGAGAGCCGCGCCCGGCCTCCCAGCGAGCGCACGATCCAGGCGACGTCGTCGGCGAGCCGGCCCGAGCCGGTGCGGAACATGACGCTCAGGCCGTCCGCGCCGACCGTGCCGTCCGCGTCCAGAAGGCCCTGAAGGACGGCGAGGCGGTTCTTGACCGAGGTGTTCTTGAAGGCGTCGGGGATGCCCGCGGCGGGCGAGGACGAGCCTTGCGCGGCCGGGTCGCGGAGGCCTTCGTCCTCGGCCGGGCGGGCGCCGCGCAGACAGGGGTCCAGCGGGAGCGCCGCGTCGCCTCCGAGGTCGACCGGGGTCGCGGTCGGGAGGTACCACTTCGGGGTTCCGTCCGCCGCGAGCACGTCCTGCCGGATCTGGCGTGTGGTCATGACCCCGGGAGCCCGGCCGCTGCGCCATGCGGAGGCGGTGCCGACGATCCACAGATGCTCGTCGTCGCACTCCACGGAGGCGCCGTCGGACAGGACCAGGCGCCACACCTCGCGCTCGCCCTGCGGGAACACGCCGTCGACCGGCGCGATCTCCCCGTCGGGGACGACGACTTCGTCGCCCACGGCCATGTCCCCCATCCGCCGGAAACCGGCGGGCGTGAGCACCAGGGAGTCGAGGGGCTGGGCCTTGCCCGAGCCCACCTCCCCCTGCAGCAGCCGGTGCATCGGGTGCTCCGTCGCCAGGTCGTCGAAGATCTCCTTGGAGACCTTCCGCTGCCCCTCGGTGAGGGTGAAGGGGAGCCGGGCGTCGAAGGCGGTGAGCAGGCCGTCGGGCGCGGGCCTGCGGGCCACCGCCGGGAGTTGGGCGTCGGCGTGCCGGCGACGGGCCAGGGCGACCTGGAGGACGAACGCCTCGTCCCACTTCAGGCGGGCGCGGGCGTCGGCGACGTCGGCCTTGGTGTGCGGGCGATGGATCTTCAGGAGGGCCTCGGGCAGGGACAGCAGCCCGCGGCCTTCGCGCAGCGACTCCGGGAGCGGATCGACCGCCTCCTGGGCGCTGGGCAGGACGGTCTGGACCGCTTTGCCGATCTTCCAGGACTCCAGTTTGGCGGTGGCCGGGTAGAGCGGGATGAGGGCGCCCGCCCAGGTCTCGACCGATTCCTCGGTGTCGGCGCGCAGCAGCTCGTAGGCCGGGTGCGCCAGTTGGAGGCGGCGGTTGAAGACCGAGGCCTTGCCCGCGAACATGGCGCGTGTGCCCGGCAGCAGCTCCTTGTGCGGCTTGTGGACGCCGCTGCCGAAGAAGACCAGCTGGATCCGGCCGCTGCCGTCGGTGATGGTCACCTCCAGGCGCTGGCCCTTGCCGCGGGGCGCCTTCGCGGAGGCGAAGCTGTGCAGGCGGGCGTCGGCGACCTGGGCGACCACTGTGACGTGCTCGTCCATCGGGAGGTCGGCGAGGTGGGTGAGCTGGCCGCGCTCCTCGTATCTGCGGGGGTAGTGGTGCAGGAGGTCGCCGACCGTGTGCAGGCCGAGGTGCTCGGCCATCACCTTCGCGGTGGCGGGGCCGAGCACTGACGTGAGCGGTTGTTCCAGTGGTTCCTTCAGTGCGGGCACGAGATCCATTGCACACCACGTCACTGACATTGCCGCATAGGTGTCCTGAAACCCCTGGTCAGACGGCTCGTTCGGGCTCTAGGATGACGCGCTCCGGCCATCATCCGCGGTCACCGCCCCACCGGGACCGCCCGACCCCGCGCCGTGCTCCTCCCCCAGCCCGCGGCGCTGCAGCGATGGACTCCCAGACCTCACAGTCATCCCAGGCATCCCCGTCACCCCACTCGTTCCAGGTCGACCTGCGTGGTCTGGTGGACCTGCTGTCCCATCACCTCTACTCCAGCCCCAAGGTCTATCTGCGCGAGCTCCTGCAGAACGCCGTGGACGCCGTCACCGCCCGGCGGGCCGAGGAACCCGACGCCCCGGCGCGGGTGCGGCTGTTCGCGGGGGACGGCCGGCTGCGGGTCGAGGACTCCGGCGTCGGGCTCACCGAGGCCGACGTGCACGACCTGCTGGCGACGATCGGACGCAGTTCCAAGCGCGCCGAGGGGCTGCAGGACGTCCGGTCGGACTTCCTCGGCCAGTTCGGCATCGGCCTGCTGGCCTGCTTCGTGGTCGCCGAGCGGATCCGGGTGGTCAGCCGCAGCGCCCGCACGCCGGACGCGCCGCCGGTGGAGTGGACGGCTCGCGACGACGGCTCGTACACCGTGCGGACCCTGCCCCACGAGGAGCGTCCCGAGCCGGGCACCACCGTGCATCTGGTGGCGCGGGCAGGCGCCGGCGAGTGGCTCGCCGAGCCGCGCGTGCTGGCACTGGCCCGGGACTTCGGGTCGCTGCTGCCCTACGACGTCCGGGTCGGCGACCAGGCGGTCACCGATCTGCCCGCCCCCTGGGACCGGGCGTACCCCTCCCCCGCCGACCGGCGGGTCGCCCTGGCCCGGCACTGCCACGACCTGTTCGGTTTCACGCCGTTGGACGCGATCGGCCTGGACGTGCCGCTGGCGGGCATCCGCGGGGTGGCGTACGTGCTGCCGTCGGCGGTGAGCCCCGTGCAACGCGCCGGTCACCGGGTGCACCTCAAGGGCATGCTGCTGACCGAGCGGGGCGAACAGCTGCTGCCCGACTGGGCGTTCTTCGTGCGCTGCGTCCTGGACACCGACAGTCTGCGGCCCACCGCCTCACGGGAGTCGCTGTACGAGGACGAGACGCTGGCCGCGGTGCGGGAGGCGCTGGGCGAGCGGATCCGGTCGTGGCTGACAGGACTGGCGGCCGGAGACCCGGAGCGGCTCGCGGCCTTTCTGGACGTGCACCATCTGGGCGTGAAGTCCCTGGCGCGGCACGACACGGACATGCTGCGCACGATGCTGCCGTGGCTGCCCTTCGAGACGACCGACGGCCGGCTGTCGCTGGAGGAGTTCGCCCAGCGGCACCCGGTGGTGCACTTCACGCGGACCGTGGAGGAGTACCGGCAGGTCGCGCCGATCGCCTCCGCGCAGGGCGTCGGGGTGATCAACGGCGGTTACACGTACGACAGCGAGCTGGTGGAGGCGCTGCCCTCGGTTCGGCCGGGGACGGTGGTCGCCGAGCTGGACGCCGACACCGTGACCGCGCACCTGGACACCGTCGCCCCCGCCGACGAGCCGGCGCTGTCCGGCTTCCTGGCGGCCGCGCGGGCGAAGCTCGATCCGCTGGGCTGCGACGTCGTCCTGCGGTCCTTCCATCCGCTGTCGGTGCCCGCGCTGCACCTCGACGACCGCGCGGCCCGGCACGAGCAGGCCCGCGCGGACGCCGAGGAGCAGGCCGACGACCTCTGGGCGGGCATCCTGGGTTCGCTGCGCGGGAGCGCCCCGCGCGCGCGTCTGGTGCTCAACCATCTCAACCCGCTGATCCGGCGCATCGGTTCGCTGCGCGATCCGGAGCTGATCGGGACCGCGACGGAGTCCCTGTACGGGCAGGCGCTGCTGATGGCGCAGCGTCCGCTGCGGCCGGCCGACTCGGCGCTGCTGAACCGGTCGTTCATCGGCCTCCTCGAGTGGGCCACCCACCGGGACGCGGCACACGGGCAGTCGTCGGACCGACAGGGGGCCACGGATGAGTGAGATCACGGACTTCGACTCCCTCCGCCGGGCGATGGCGGAGAACGGCGAGCAGCCGGAGGGGCCGGCCCGCAACGCGCGCGCGGAGCAGCTGCTCCTGGAGGCGGAGAAGCTGAAGATCCCGCTCGCCGTGATCGAGGCGCTCGGGCACCAGCTGAAGGTCTACAACTACAGCTCCGAGAAGGCGAAGATGTTCGTCCCGTTCGCGCGACTGCTGCGCATGTGGGACGAGCGGCCCGAGGACTTCGACGCGTACGAGACGCATGCGCTGCACTGGGTCTTCAAGTGGATGTCGGCCGGCATGCTCGACCAGCCGCACGTGCCGCTTGCCGCGGTGGAGAAGTGGCTGGGCGAGATGGAGCACCGCTATCGGCTCGCCGGTCACTCCGAACGGGCGGTGCGCAGCGCCGAGTTCAGCGTCGCCGCGCACGTGGGCGACGTGGCGCGGGCCGAGCGGGCGTTCGCCGCCTGGCTGGCCGCGGACCGGGACACGATGGCCGACTGCCACGCGTGCGAGCTGCACGGGCAGGGCTGGTGGCAGGCGGAGCGCGGGCGGGACACGGAGGCGCTGGAGCTGTGGGTGCCGGTCCTGGAGGGCGAGTACACGTGCGCGCATGAGCCGCACAGTGTGCTGGCGTCGTCGCTGCTGCCGCTGCTGCGGCTGGGCCGCCCGGACGAGGCCCGCGCCCACCATCTGCGCGGGTTGCGGCTGGTGCGGTCCATGGAGAGCATGCGGAGCGCGTACGCCGACCACGTCGAGTTCTGCGCGCTGACCGGCAACGAGGCGCGAGGCCTGGAGCTGCTCGCGGAGCGGCCCGCGTACTTCACGGACGGGGGCCAGCCGCGCAGCAAGCTGGACTTCCTGAGTGTCGTGGCGCTGCTGATGGGGCGCTTGGGCGAGCTCGGGCTCGGCGGTGAGAGGGTGCCCGGGGCGGCCGGGCGGGAGTGGACGGCCGACGAGCTGGCGGGGCACGCGCGCGCGGAGGCGCTGGCGCTGGCCGCGCGTTTCGACGAGCGGAACGGCACCGGGTACGTCAGCGAGCGGGCACGCGCGCGTATGGCGCAGCGGCCCTTGGTGGAGCGGCTGCCCCTGGGTGTGCGGGCGTCCCGTCCGACGTCCGCCGCGCCGGCGCCCACGCTCGCCGCTGCGGCCCCGGCCGAGACGGCCGGTGAGGCCGCGCAAACGGACCTGCCGGCTCTGCTCGCGGAGGCCCGGCGGCTGTCGGACAGCCTCCGGCCGCACGCCGTCGAGGCGTGGGCGCGGGTGGCCGCCGCGGCCGCGGCGAACAAGGACGTGGAGTTGGCGGCGCGGGACCTCGCGGAGATCGCCGACCACGAGGCGATCGGTCTCGGCTCGCGGGGCGCCGACGCGTTCGAGCGCGCCGCCGGGCTGTACGAGGAGGCGGGCGACCCGGGGGAGGCTCTGGCGGCACGCGCGCGTGCCGCCTACGTCCGTGCGCTCGACGGCGAGGTGGACGAGGCGCTCGCGGCGGTCGCCGAGCCGTACGACCGGGTCCTCGCGCTGTACGCGGAGGGCGGCACCGAGGTGCCGCAGGCGGCGGGCGTTCTGATGGCGCGGGCGCGGATACTGATGCGCCGGGTCCACGAGGCCGAGGGGCTGGTGCCGGCGTCGGTCGGGGCTCCGGCGGAGTCGGCCGTCCGGGAGCTCCTGGCGCTCGTGGACGGGCGGGCCGGTGCCGATGTCCGGCTCGCCGCCCGGGTGGCCGAGGGCCACGCGATGCTGGCCGAACTCGCGACGCGCTCCGGCGAGGCGGAGACCGGCGCGCAGCTGTTCGCGCGGGCGGCCGCGGAGTTCGCCGAGGCGGGTGTGCCGTGGTTCGCCGTGGAGTACGAGGCCCGGCTGGCCGCTCTCGCCCACGAGCTGGGCGACATGGCGGAGGCGGAGCGGGCGCTTCGGGCGGCCCTGGAGCACGGCGGGCCGTTCCTGGAGGCGATCGGGCGCGCCCAGCTGCACCTCCAGCTGGCCGAGGTGGTCGGCGGCCGGGGTGAGGTCGAAGAGGCCGCGGAGCAGGCCCTGGAGTCGGCGCACTGGGCCGACGAGGCGGGCGCGGGCCCGACGTACGGCGCATGGGCACGGCACCAGCTCGGCGGGTACCTGGTGCGACTGGGCCGCTGGGCCGAGGCCGCGGAGGTGCTGGAGTCCGCGCTGACGGACCTGAGCGCCGAGACCCACGGGGACGGGGCGGTCGTCCAGACGCAGTGGTGGCTCGGCGACTGTCTGAGCGAGCTCGGCGAGCACCGGGATGCCGCCGAACGCCGGCTGCAGGCCGCCGAGATCGCCCGGCAGTGGCCCGAGCAGCACGACCATGCCACCCTCGCCCACCTGGCCGCCGAGTCGCTCGGCCACGCCGGACTCCACGCCGAGGCCGACCGGGCGTACGCGCGCGCGGGTGAGCTGTGGCGGGACCTCGGCAACGTGCGCGGGCTGATCCGCTCCCTGCGCGCCCGCGCCTGGCTGGCGTTGCGCACCGAGCAGGACCCGGACGTGGCGCGCGCCCTGATGACGAGCGCCGTGGAGGAATGCGCGGACGCGTTCGACGCCGCGGGCGACGACGAGGAGGCGCGACACCGGCTCATCGCCGAACTCGGCGACACCCACCGCCAGTTCGGGGACCTGCTCGCTCGATCCGCCGCCGAGGACGCGGACGACGAAGCGATCCGGACCACCCTGGACGAGGCGCTCTCCCAGATGTCCGAGGCGGTCGCGGTGTTCGTCACTCTGGGCGAGAGCGCCCTGATCGCCCGGACCGGCGCCGAGCTGGCCGCGGGCTGGCTGGAGTGCGATCTGGGACGCCCCGCGCAGGCGGCGGCCCGCGCGCGTGCGGTGCTGCGGTCCTGCGCGGACGCCGCCGAGGGCTTCGAGGACTTCGAGGGCGACGGTCAGGCGGACGGCGGGACGTTGAGGGCGCGGCGGGCCGAGGCGGAGCAGTTGCTGCAGGCGGCTGAGGAACCGAGGGATCGTTGAACGATTCCCCGGAGGGGGAGGGGATCGTTCAACGAGGACAGGAGAGTTCAGGGGATCACAGGGGATCGTTCAACGAGGACACGCGGGTTCAGCGGATCGTTGAACGAGGACAAGGGGTTCAGCGGATCGTTGAACGATCCCCTCGCTGCAATCCCCTCGCCCCCTCAAATCCCCCCACCCCTCCACCCCCGTCGCCTACTCCACCCCGATCAACAACAACGCCCCCTGCCGCCCGCCCCGGTACACGACCGTGTCCACGGCGAGATACGCCTCCCGCACCCGCGACTCCAGGCGCTCCGCGACGCCTTCGGGAGCCTCGTCGCCGAGCACCAGGGTGACCAGCTCGCCGCCCGCCGACAGCATGCGGTCGAGGACGCCCTCCGCGGTGGCGGCGACATCGGAGCCGATGACGGCCACATCGCCGTCGACGAGGCCGAGGACGTCGCCGGCCTGGCAGATGCCCGCCATGGTCCATGACTCGCGCACGGCCACGACGACCTCGGCGTAGCGGGTGGCGCCGGCGGCCGAGGTCATCGAGACGACGTCCTCGTCGAAGCGGCGGTCCGGCTCGTGGACGGCGAGCGCGGCGATCCCCTGGACCGCGGAACGGGTCGGGATCAGGGCCACCCGGATGCCCTCCGAGCGGGCCTGTTCGGCCGCGGCGGCCGCGGTGTGCCGCAGGTCGGCGTCGTTGGGCAACAGCACCACCTCGCGCGCGTGGGCGCGTCGCACCGCCTCCACGAGCTCCCCGCTCGCGGGCGGCTCCCCCGGGCGGGCGAGCACGGTGGTCGCGCCGGCCTCGGCGTACAGCCCGACCAGCCCCTCGCCGGGCACGACGGCGACGACCGCACGCTGCACGCGCTCGCGCGGCGGACGCCGGCCTCCGCGCGTGTGTGCGTCGTCGGCGCCGAAGTGGGTGATGCGGATCCGGTACGGCCGGCCCGCCTCGACGCCCGCCTCCACGGCCGCGCCGGCGTCGTCCACGTGCACATGGACGTTCCACAGGCCGTCCCCGCCGACCACGACGAGCGAGTCGCCGAGACCGTCCAGCCGCTGCCGCAGCCGCCCCACGGCCGCGTCCTCGGCCTCCAGGAGGTAGATCACCTCGAAAGCCGGGCCGCTCCCTTCCCCGTCCGGACCGCGCTCGTCCGCCGCACGGGCTTCGCCACCCCCTGCGGCGTCCCGCGCGGTCCCGCCCTCCTCGCCGGGCGCGCGCCCGCAGCCGTCCGCACCGTCGGCGCCGTCCGTGCTGTCGGCGCCGTCCGCGCCGTCCGCGCCTCCCGGGCGCTGCGCGCTCTCCGCCCCGACAGGCCCCACGCGCGCAGGCGGGCCCGAGAGGCCGAGGGGCCCCGACGGGCCTTGGATGCCCGGCGACTCTCCTGTGAACGTCTCCACCAGGGCCGCGAGGACCGCGACCAGCCCCCGGCCGCCCGCGTCGACCACTCCCGCCCGCCCCAGCACCGCGAGCTGCGCCGGAGTGGCGGCGAGCGCCGCACACGCACCCCGGTGGGCGGCGCGGGCGATCGTGCCGCAGTCGCCCTCCGCGCCCCCCGCCGCGTCCGCGGCGGCGGCGGCGACCGTCAGGACGGTGCCCTCGACGGGGTGGGCCACGGCCTGCCGGGCCGCGTCGGCCGCCTGCCGCAGCGCCAGGCTCAGCCCGGCTCCGTCGGTGTGAGTCGCCTCACGCTCGGCGGCGAGCACCTGGGCCATGCCGCGCAGCAACTGCGCGAGGATCGTGCCCGAGTTGCCGCGCGCGCCTATGAGCGCGCCGTGGGCCATCGCGTGCGCGGCGTCGGCGAGGGAGGGGGGCCGTACAGGCGCGGAACCGGCCTCGTGCCCGGCGAAGACCGCCTCGACGGCGGTCGCCGCGGACTCGACGGTGAGGTACAGGTTGGTGCCGGTGTCCCCGTCCGCGACCGGGTAGACGTTGATCGCGTCGATCTCCTCGCGTGCGCGGCCCAGAGCGGACAGCGCCAAGCCGCACCAGGTGCGCACCGCGAGAGCATCGAAGAACGTCTGCGGCACCTGCGCCACCTGCGCCTCCCTGAAATCCTGGACTGGACGCAGCGTAGCCCGAGGCCCCGGATCCGCCGGAAAGCGGCCCGGGCGGGGTGAAGGCCGGGCCGGCCGGGAGCGACGACGCCGGGGCCGGGGCCCTGAGCAGCCATGGTAGTTTCGTTCTGCTGGCGCAGCCGTTGTATGCTGCTCCGGTTGCCCGATACACATCGGGCCATCCCCCTGGCACCGCCACTCAGATCTCTGATCCTGCGATCTCGATCCCGGCATGCCGGGATCCACCGTAAGTGCATCTGAAGTCTTTGGAGTGACCCGTGGCTGCCAACTGCGACGTCTGTGGCAAGGGGCCGAGCTTCGGCAACAACATCTCGTTTTCGCACCGCCGTACGTCCCGTCGCTGGAACCCGAACATCCAGCGCGTCCGTACCGTGGTCGGCGGGACGCCGAAGCGCGTGAACGCTTGCACCTCGTGCATCAAGGCCGGCAAGGTCTCGCGCTGACGCACGTCCCCCTGCCCTCGACTCCATTCGAGCTGGGGGGAACCCCATCGCGCGCGGCCACTGCTGGTTCGCTGCATCGAGCCGGTCCACCTCGAGTGGACCGGCTTTTTGCTGCCCTCACCACCACGCTCTTCGCCGCCCTCACCAGCACTCTTCGCCGCCCTCACCACGATGCTCTTCGCGGCCCTCAGGCTGTGTGCCCGCCCGGGCCGAGGTCCCAGCCGTGGTCCACGGGGCCGATCCCCGCGCCGAGCGCGAACCCCGCGGCGATCGCCCCCGTGACATACCGCTTGGCGGCCGCGACCGCCTCCGGCACGGAGTGCCCCTTCGCCAGCTGCGCCGCGATCGCGGAGGCGAGCGTGCAGCCCGTGCCGTGCGTGTGCCGGTTGTCGTACCTCGGCGCGCGCAGCCAGTGCTCCTCGTCGCCGTCCGTCAGCAGGTCCACGGCGTCGCCGGGCAGATGACCGCCCTTGATGAGCACCCACCGCGGCCCGTGGGCCAGTACGGCGATGGCCGCCTCCCGCAGCTGCTCCTCCGACTCGACCCGCACGCCGGTGAGTTGGGCCGTCTCGTCGAGGTTCGGGGTGGCGACGGTGGCGACCGGCAGCAGCTTCGTGCGGACGGAGTCCAGCGCCGAGGCGGCCAGCAGCGGATCGCCGTGCTTGGAGACGCCGACCGGGTCGACGACGACGGGGACGCCGGTCCCGGCGAGCAACCCGGCCACCGCCTCGACGAGTTCGGCGGAGACGAGCATGCCCGTCTTGACCGCCTGGACGCCGATGTCGTCGACGACGCTGCGGTACTGGGCCCGGACCGCCTCCACCGGCAGCTCCCAAGCGCCCTGCACGCCGAGGGAGTTCTGCGCGGTGACCGCGGTGATCACGCTCATGCCGTGCACGCCGAGCGCGAGCATCGTCTTCAGGTCGGCCTGGATGCCGGCCCCGCCGCCCGAATCGGAGCCGGCGACGGTCAGCACCCGGGGCGGCGCCGCGGGAGCGCTCACGACTCCTCCAGGTCCCCGAAGTGGTCCCAGCCGCCCTTGCTGGTCCAGGGCGCCCCGTCGACGGTCACCTGGGGCAGGGCGGAGGGGTTGAGGACCTCGCCGATCACCTTCCAGCGGGCGGGAAGTTTCACGTCCGGCGGGAAGGTCGCCACGATCGCGTGGTCCTCTCCGCCGGCCAGCACCCACTGCATCGGGTCGACCCCGACGGCCTGCCCGATGTCGTTCATCTGGGTCGGGATGTCGATCGCGCCCGATCGCACGTCGATCCGGACCTTGCTCGCCTCCGCGATGTGCCCGAGGTCGGCGATCAGCCCATCGCTGACGTCGCACATCGCCGTGGCGCCGAGCCCGGCGGCCGCCGGGCCCGCGTGGTAAGGCGGCTCGGGGCGACGGTGGGCCTCCACGAAGGCGCGGGGCGAGCGGAAGCCGCGGGACAGCACCGCGTACCCGGCGGCGGACCAGCCCAGCCAGCCGGTCACCGCGACGAGGTCGCCGGGCTGGGCGCCGCCCCGGGTGACCGGCTCCTGGTTGCGCAGATCGCCGAGCGCGGTGATCGACACCATGATCGTGTCACCGCGTACGACATCGCCGCCGACCACGGACGCGCCGGCGACCTGGCACTCGTCGCGCAGGCCGTCCATCAGCTCGCTCGCCCAGGTGACCGGCAGCTCGGCCGGCACGACGAGGCCGAGCAGCAGCGCCGTCGGCACCGCGCCCATGGCGGCGATGTCGGCGAGGTTCTGCGCGGCGGCCTTGCGGCCGACGTCGTACGCCGTGGACCAGTCGCGGCGGAAGTGCCGGCCCTCCAGCAGGATGTCGGTGCTGGCCACGACCCGGCGGTCGGGTGCGGCGACCACCGCGGCGTCGTCGCCCGGGCCGACCCGGACCGCGGGGGTGGTGGTGAGACGGGAGGTGAGCTCCCTGATGAGCCCGAACTCGCCGAGTTCACCAACAGTGCCCTTCATTGCCCTTTCGCCCCTTCTATACCTGTCTGTGCCCGGTCGCGCGTAACCAGTGTCCTCGATACGGTCGAGTCAGCCGTCAACTTCTGTCGGGCCCGTACCCCGGCGCGCGGGCCGTGGTTCCCGCAGGTCTCCCCGCGGCGAGCGGCGACGCGATACCGTGGCGTTCCTTTTCCCCACATGATCCTCGTGGCCGCTCTGGAGGTTCCGTGGTACAGGCGTACATCCTGATCCAGACGGAGGTCGGCAAAGCGTCGACCGTCGCCGAAGAGATCGGCAAAATCCCTGGCGTCGTCCAGGCCGAGGACGTGACGGGACCTTATGACGTGATCGTGCGGGCCCAGGCCGACACGGTGGACGACCTCGGCCGCATGGTGGTCGCCAAGGTCCAGCAGGTGGACGGGATCACCCGAACCCTGACCTGCCCGGTCGTGCATCTGTAGCCCCCGTCTAACCTTGGCCGGTGAACCTTTTCCGTCACCGGCCCATCGGCCTGCCCGCGCTCGCACTGATGCTGCTTGCGGTGGGCTGCTCCTCAGCAGACGGTGACACCTCGACGGCGGTTCCCAGTCCCGACGCGAAAACCACGACGCTGTGCCGGAACCTGGACCAGGTACTGCCGTCGAAGGTGGACGGTGAGAGCCGCCACGATCCCGAGCCCGCCTCCGCGCTGACCGCGGGCTGGGGAGGTCCGGCGATCATACTGCGCTGCGGTGTCGCCCAGCCGCCGAAGATGATCGACCCGAAGGTCGCGCAGGGGGCCGACGCGGACGCGGTGGCCGGCGGGGTGAACGGCGTCGACTGGCTGATGGAGAAGCGGGACGGCGGGGGCTATCGCTTCACCACGGCCCGTAGGAGCGTCTACGTCGAGGTGACGGTGCCGGCGGGCGCCGACAACTCCGGCGCGTTGATCGATCTGGCCCCGGCCATCAAGAAGGCGATCCCCGAGGGGATCGCCGACTAGGTCGTCCGACGGGACCGGCCGGCCCGGCGGTGCCGGCGGTGCCGGTCCGGTCGGTCAGCCCCGGATCAACGCAGGCCCGTGGACCTGCGCAGGGCGGCCTGCACCAGGCGGTCCACCAGCTCGGGATAGCCGATCCCGGTCTCCTCCCACATCTTGGGGTACATCGAGATCGGCGTGAAGCCGGGCATCGTGTTGATCTCGTTGATGACGAACTCGCCCTCGTCCGTGAGGAAGAAGTCCGCGCGGACCAGGCCCTCGCAGGACGCCGCCTCGAACGCGTCCACCGCGAGGCGCCGCACCTCGGCCGTCTCCTCGGGCGTCAGCGGCGCCGGGACGATGCCGGGGGTCGAGTCGATGTACTTGGCGTCGAAGTCGTAGTACGCGTGGGCGTCCGGCGGCGGGATCTCGGCCGGGACGGAGGCGCGCGGGCCGTCCTCGAACTCCAGGACGCCGCACTCGATCTCGCGGCCCCGCAGCGCCGCCTCGACCAGGATCTTCGGGTCGTGGCGCTGAGCCTCCGCGATGGCCTCGTCGAGGCCCGACAGGTCGTCGACCTTGGTGATGCCGATGGACGAACCCGCGCGCGCGGGCTTCACGAAAAGCGGCCAGCCGTGCTCGCCGGCGAAGTCGACGATCTTCTTGCGGGCGGCCGACTCGTCCTGGGCCCACTCGCGCGGCCGGATCACCACGTACGGGCCGACCTTGAGCCCGAAGGAGGTGAACACCCGCTTCATGTACTCCTTGTCCTGGCCGACGGCCGAGGCGAGCACCCCCGACCCCACGTACGGGACGCCGGAGAGCTCCAGCATGCCCTGCAGCGTGCCGTCCTCCCCGTAGGGGCCGTGCAGCACCGGGAAGACGACGTCGACCTCGCCGAGCGCCTTGGGCACCGATCCGGCCTCGTAGTACACGACTTCGCGGTTGGCGGGGTCGACGGGGAGCACCACGCCGCCGTCCCGCGACTCGGCGAGTTCGTCGACGTCGGGCGTGCGGCGGTCCGTGATCGCCATGCGCTCGGGCTCGTCGGCGGTGAGGAACCAGCCGCCCTCGCGCGTGATGCCGATCGGCAGCACCTCGTACCGCGTCCGGTCGATGGCCCGCAGGACCGCACCGGCGGTGACCACGGAGATCCCGTGCTCGGAGCTGCGACCGCCGAAGACGACGGCGACCCGCGGCTTGCGAGGGGGCTGCTGAGGGCTCTGGGGGAGGTTCTCGGTGCTCATATCGGCTTGAGGGTACCCGGTGGTAGTGCCGGGAGTCAGCGTCCGCCCGCCGGGTTCGCTCAGCGTCGTTCCGGCTTCGCGCTGCGCGACATCAGCTCCTTGACGGCGACCACCGGAGGCTTGCCCTCGTGCACGATGGCGACGACCGTCTCGGTGATCGGCATGTCGACGCCGTGCCGCCGGGCCAGATCCAGCACCGACTCACAGGACTTGACGCCCTCGGCGGTCTGCCGGGTGACCGCGATGGTCTCCTGCAGGGTCATGCCCTTGCCGAGGTTGGTGCCGAAGGTGTGGTTGCGGGACAGCGGCGAGGAGCAGGTGGCCACCAGGTCGCCGAGCCCGGCGAGTCCGGCGAAGGTGAGCGGGTCCGCGCCCATGGCCAGGCCCAGCCGGGTGGTCTCGGCGAGCCCGCGCGTGATCAGCGAGCCCTTGGCGTTGTCGCCGAGTCCCATGCCGTCCGCGATGCCGACCGCGAGACCGATGACGTTCTTGACCGCGCCGCCCAGTTCGCAGCCCACCACGTCGGTGTTGGTGTACGGGCGGAAGTAGGGGGTGTGGCAGGCGGCCTGCAAGCGCTGGGCGACGCCCTCGTCGGTGCAGGCGACGACGGCCGCGGCCGGCCTGCGGGAGGCGATCTCCTTGGCGAGGTTGGGCCCGGTGACGACGGCGATCCGGTCCCGGCCCACCTTGGCGACGTCCTCGACGACCTCGCTCATCCGCATGGTCGTACCGAGCTCGACGCCCTTCATCAGCGACACCAGCACGGTGTCCGGGGCGAGCAGCGCGGTCCAGTCGGCGAGGTTGGCGCGCAGCGTCTGCGAGGGGATGGCGAGGACGGTGAAGTCGGCGTCCCGGGCCGCCTCGGCCGGGTCGGCGGTGGCGCGCAGATTGCGCGGGAGTTCGACGCCGGGAAGGTAGTCGGGGTTGACGTGGGTGGAGTTGACCGCGTCGGCGAGCTCGGCGCGGCGCGCCCACAGCGTCACCTCGCAGCCCGCGTCGGCGAGGACCGCACCGAAGGCGGTCCCCCATGATCCGGTGCCGAAGACGGCCGCCTTCACGGAGTTGCTCACTTGCTGTTCTCCCCCTCGTGACGGGCCTGCGCGTGCCCGGTCTCCGCGTGGTCGGTGCGGTCGGTGTGCGGGCCGCCGACCCCCACGCCGTTGTCCGCGGCGGCCTCCGCGCCGTTCTCCGCGGCGGTCTCCGCCTGGGTGCGGCGGCGCTGTTCGATGCGCTCCCGGCGCGGGTCGTAGGGCGTCTCGGGCGCCTTCTCCCCGCGGATCTCCTCCAGCAGGCCGGTGACGGCGGCCATGATGACCTCCGTGGCCTCCTTCAGCAGCTCGGGGGTGGTCTCCCTGCCGTAGAACCGTGAGAGGTCCACGGGCGGGCCCGCGAGCACGTGATGGGTCTTGCGCGGGAACAGGTCGGGCTTCTTGGCGTACGGAGCCAGCAGCTCGTTGGCGCCCCACTGGGCGACGGGGATCACCGGGCACCTGGTCTGCAGGGCCACGCGCGCGGCGCCGGTCTTGGCGGTCATCGGCCAGCCGTCGGGGTCGCGGGTGAGGGTGCCCTCGGGGTAGAACGCGACGCACTCGCCGCGCTCCACCGCGTCGATGGCGGCCCGGAAGGCGCTCAGCGCGTCCGTGCTCTCGCGGTAGACGGGGATCTGTCCGGTGCCGCGCATCGCGGCTCCGACGAATCCCTCCCGGAAAAGCCCGCTCTTCGCCAGGAATCGCGGCACTCGTCCGGTGTTGTACTGGAAGTGCGCGTATGCGAAGGGGTCTACATGGGAATTGTGGTTCACCGCGGTGATAAATCCACCCTCGGCCGGAATGTGCTCCATTCCGCGCCAGTCCCGCTTGATCAGAACCACCAGCCAGGGTTTGCACAGCACCGCGGCGAAGCGGTACCAGAAGCCGATTCTGCGGCGGGGCACGCGGACACCTTCCTCTAGGACTTCCCTGGGCCTGCACCGGAGCCCGGGGCCGCACAAGTGTCGCCCCGGACCGCGGGTCTGTCGAGAACACCGTACGCCCGCGCGTCCTGCGCACGGACGGGCCGGGTGACAATGACCGCGACAAGAGAGGGGAGTCACGCCGGTGCGGTGGACCTTGGTCATACCCCTGAAGCCCTTGGCCCTGGCCAAGAGCAGGCTCGCGGACACGGCCGCCGACAGCCTGCGCCCGGGCGTCGCCCTGGCCTTCGCAGAGGACACCGTGGCGGCCGCGCTGGCCTCGTCCGCGGTGCGGGATGTGGCCGTGGTCACGGACGACGCCGTGGCCGGGCGCACGCTGGGGGCCCTGGGCGCCCGGATCGTCCCGGACGAGCCGCGGGCCGGCCTGAACGCCGCGCTGGCCCACGGAGCGGCCGCCGTACGCGCCTCTCGTCCCGACGCGCCCCTCGCGGCCCTCAACGCCGACCTGCCGTCGCTGCGTGCGCCGGAATTGGCCCGGGTGCTGGACGCGGCCGCGGAATTCCCCCGCGCATTCCTTGCCGACGCCGCCGCAATCGGCACCACACTTCTCGCCGTCGCCCCGGGCCGTGCGTTGCGGCCCGCATTCGGCCCGGATTCCCGGGCCCGCCATCGCGCCTCCGGAGCCGTGGAACTCCGTCTCGACGCGGTCGATTCGGTACGCCAGGACGTGGACACCGGCGAGGACCTGCGCGCCGCGCTGGCGCTGGGCGTGGGGCCCCGGACGGCCGCGGCGACCGCGCGCCTGCTGATCCCCGGGCAGTAGGCTGCCGCCATGCATGCGACCGCATACACGTACGACCCCGACACCCGCAGCGGACAGGTGCTGCTCGACGACGGCACGCCGGTGCCCTTCGACGCGCCGGCCTTCGACGCGGGCGGGCTGCGGCTGCTGCGACCCGGGCAACGGGTGCGGATCGAGACGGACGGGCCGAAGGAGCGCCCCAGGATCACCCTGGTGACGCTTCAGACGTTCTGAGGGAGTCGTCGCCGCGGGAGCGGCCGCCGGACACGCCGCGGGCCGGGCTCCGAGAGGGAGTCCGGCCCGGCGCGTGAGTGCCCAAGGTGCCCTATGCCTTGCGGGCGGTGGCCTTCTTCGCGGTGGTCTTGCGGGCGGTGGACTTCCTGGCCGGGGCCTTCTTGGCCGTCGCCTTCTTCGCCGGGGCCTTCTGGGCCGTCGTCTTCTTCGCGGCGGCCGACTTCGCGGTGGTGGTCTTCTTGGCGGCCGCCGTCGTGCTCTTGGCGGCGGTCTTCTTCGCGGTGGTCTTCTTGGCGGTGGCCGTGGTCTTCTTCGCGGCGGCCGTCGTCTTCTTGGCGGCGGCCGTGGTCTTCTTCGCGGCGGCCGACGCCCTCTTCGCGGGGGCGGCCTTCTTCGCGGCGGCCTTCTTGACCGTCGCGGACGCGCCGCCGGTCAGGCTTCCCTTGGGGGCCTTCTTGACGGCGACCTCGCCGCCGCGCGGGAGCTTCTTCGAGCCGCTGACCAGGTCCTTGAAGCCCTGGCCTGCACGGAAGCGCGGGACAGACGTCTTCTTGACCCGAACCCGCTCGCCCGTCTGAGGGTTGCGGGCGTAGCGGGCCGGCCGGTCGACCTTCTCGAACGAACCGAAGCCGGTGACCGAGACCCGGTCGCCGGCGACCGTCGCGCGGACGATGGCGTCCAGGACCGCGTCGACCGCCTCGGCGGCCTGCTGGCGACCGCCCAGCTTGTCGGCAATCGCTTCTACGAGCTGCGCCTTGTTCACGTCTTCCCCTTCGGAGACATTCGCCAGAACGAAAGTGTTCAAGCTTTTTCGCACGTTAGGCAGATATATACCGCAAATCAAACACGAAACGGGCTAATCACCCTTGTGCCGCAACGAAATCGGCTGCTCCGGAAGCGATCAGCGCCCCTCTTCGGGCGTTCGCCCCTCGTCGAGGTCCGCCATGAACCGCTCCAGTCGCCTTGTCGCATCGGCGAGATCGTGCTTGGCCGCGGCCGTGATGACCAGCAGCTTCCGGGTCAGCGCCATCCGTACGCCCTCCGGGACTTGCAGTGCGCGCACTCTTGTGTGCGCTTCCTTGAGCTGGTTCGCGACCGCCGTATAGAGCTCGAGTTGGCCGTCGTGTTCCATGCACAGATTGTGCCATCTGGGGCGAGTTGTCGCCCGCTCAGGGGGTAACTGCCGCCCCGAACGGCCGTCCGCGCCCTTCCGGCGGTCGCGTCCACACAGCACGCGTACCCCGGCAACAACCGCTCTAACGTGGGAAGTTGGCAGGAACGGCGAAGGCGTCCGGGGCCGAACGGGTCCGGACACAGCCGTACCCCCGATCGGACCGATCGGGGGTACGGAGAGGGTGTCGCGGTGGCCGAAACTCGACCCGGCCTGGGTCCCCTCGGGGGGCCCGGAGGCCTCGGGGTCAGACCTCGAGCGTCCTCGGCTTGTACGAGGGGCGCTTGGCCTCGTAGGCGGCGATGTCACCCTCGTTCTGGAGGGTGATGGAGATGTCGTCCAGCCCGTTCAGCAGGCGCCAACGGGCGTTCTCGTCGAGCTCGAAGGCCGCGGTGATGCCCTCGGCGCGCACCTCGCGGGCCTCGAGGTCGACGGTGATCTCGGCCTGCGGGTCCTTCTCCGTGAGCTCCCACAGCGCGTCGACGATCTTCTGCTCGATCACCACCGTGAGCAGGCCGTTCTTCAGCGAGTTGCCACGGAAGATGTCGGCGAAGCGGGACGAGATCACGGTCTTGAAGCCGTAGTTCTGCAGTGCCCAGACGGCGTGCTCACGGGAGGAGCCGGTGCCGAAGTCGGGGCCGGCGACCAGCACGCTGGCGCCCTGCCGCTCGGGCCGGTTGAGGATGAACTCCGGGTCCTTGCGCCAGGCCTCGAACAGCCCGTCCTCGAACCCGTCCCTGGTGACCTTCTTGAGCCAGTGAGCAGGGATGATCTGGTCGGTGTCGACGTTGGAGCGGCGCAGCGGGACGGCCCGGCCGGTGTGCGAGACGAATGCTTCCATGACTGATCAGACTCCAGCGGGCGTACGGGTCTCGGCGTCGGACAGATCGGCCGGGGAGGCCAGGTGGCCCAGGACGGCCGTGGCGGCCGCGACCTGCGGCGACACCAGGTGCGTCCGGCCCCCCTTGCCCTGCCGGCCCTCGAAGTTGCGGTTGGAGGTGGACGCCGAGCGCTCCCCCGGGGCCAGCTGGTCGGGGTTCATGCCGAGGCACATCGAGCAGCCCGCGTGCCGCCATTCGGCGCCGGCCTCCTTGAAGACCAGGTCCAGGCCCTCGGAGACGGCCTGCAGACCGACGCGCGCGGAGCCGGGGACGACCAGCATGCGTACGCCGTCGGCGACTTTGCGGCCCTCGACGATCGACGCGGCCGCGCGCAGGTCCTCGATGCGGCCGTTGGTGCAGGAACCTACGAAGACGGTGTCCACCTTGATGGAGCGCAGCGGCTGTCCTGCCTCCAACCCCATGTATTCCAGGGCCTTTTCGGCGGCGTGCCGCTCCGAAGCGTCTTCGTACGAAGCAGGGTCGGGGACGTCGGCCGAAAGCGGCGCGCCCTGGCCGGGGTTGGTGCCCCAGGTGACGAACGGCGACAGCGCGGTGGCGTCGATGACCACCTCGGCGTCGAACTCGGCGTCGTCGTCCGTCCTCAGCGTCTTCCAGTACGCGACCGCCGCGTCCCAGTCCTCGCCCTTGGGGGCGTGCGGGCGGCCCTCGAGGTAGTCGAAGGTGGTCCGGTCGGGCGCGATCATGCCCGCGCGGGCGCCGGCCTCGATCGACATGTTGCAGATGGTCATGCGGGCTTCCATCGAGAGCTTCTCGATGGCGGAGCCGCGGTACTCCAGGACATAGCCCTGACCGCCGCCGGTGCCGATGCGGGCGATGATCGCCAGGATCAGGTCCTTGGCGGTGACGCCGTCGGGCAGCTCGCCGTCGACGGTGATCGCCATGGTCTTCGGGCGGGCCATCGGCAGTGTCTGGGTGGCCAGCACGTGCTCCACCTGCGAGGTGCCGATGCCGAACGCCAGGCCGCCGAAGGCGCCGTGCGTGGAGGTGTGGGAGTCGCCGCAGACGACCGTCATGCCGGGCTGGGTCAGACCCAGCTGCGGGCCGACGACGTGCACGACGCCCTGCTCGACGTCGCCCAGCGGGTGCAGCCGGACGCCGAAGTCGGCGCAGTTCTTGCGCAGCGTCTCCAGCTGGGCCCGGGAGACCGGGTCCGCGATCGGCTTGTCGATGTCGAGGGTCGGGGTGTTGTGGTCCTCGGTCGCGATGGTGAGGTCGAGGCGGCGCACCGGGCGGCCGTTCTGCCGCAGTCCGTCGAAGGCCTGCGGGCTGGTCACCTCGTGCAGGAGGTGCAGATCGATGAAGAGGAGGTCGGGCTCGCCCTCGGCGCGCCGGACGACGTGGTCGTCCCAGACCTTCTCCGCGAGTGTCCTACCCATCGCTTTCCCTCCGGCCGGCAATGACGCACCGGCCCAACTAGAGATCTTGTGGAGGCGACGCCCACCGGCCCCTGTTTTCCCCGGGCACCCGCCGCCTGGCCCGTTGGTCCGCGGGCCGCCATGCGTCCAAGGGTTGCGCGTCTCACGGAAAAATGAACTTGCGTTTCACAGAGTGAGACGGGAGTATCGTTTCATGGACAACAGTAGCGGCGTCGGCGTCCTGGACAAGGCAGCCCTTGTCCTGAGCGCCCTGGAGTCCGGTCCGGCCACCCTCGCAGGCTTGGTCGCTGCCACCGGACTCGCACGACCCACGGCCCACCGGCTGGCCGTGGCTTTGGAACACCACCGTATGGTCGCGCGCGACATGCAGGGCCGTTTCATTCTCGGCCCCCGACTCGCCGAGCTGGCCGCGGCCGCCGGCGAGGACCGCCTGCTGGCCACCGCCGGCCCCGTGCTCACGCACCTGCGGGACATCACGGGCGAGAGCGCGCAGCTCTACCGCCGCCAGGGCGACATGCGCATCTGCGTGGCCGCGGCGGAACGCCTGTCCGGCCTTCGGGACACGGTGCCGGTCGGTTCCACGCTCACGATGAAGGCGGGCTCCTCGGCCCAGATCCTGATGGCCTGGGAGGAGCCGGAGCGCCTGCACCGCGGTCTCCAGGGCGCCCGTTTCACGGCGACGGCCCTGTCGGGCGTGCGGCGCCGCGGCTGGGCCCAGTCCATCGGCGAGCGCGAGCCGGGCGTCGCGTCCGTCTCCGCGCCGGTCCGCGGCCCCTCCAACCGCGTGGTGGCCGCCGTGTCCGTCTCGGGCCCCATCGAGCGCCTGACGCGCCACCCGGGCCGTATGCACGCCCAGGCGGTCATCGACGCGGCGGCCCGCCTGTCGGAGGCCCTGCGCCGCACCGGCTGACACCGTGCGGAAAAGGGCGGCCTCAACGCCGCGGCAGCCCTTTCCCGTACGGCAAGGCCGTCACCGCGCGGGCGCGACAACCGTGTGGACGCCTGCGGCTCCACCGCACGGCCGCTCCCCTATGACGCGGACCGGTACGAGAAACGGTCCTTCGCATACCGTCCCCGCCGCTCGAGCGGAATCTGCCCGTGCGCGGCCGCCAGGCCGAAAGCCGGCATGTCGCCGTAGACCGCCTCGTACGACCCCTCCGGCACGACGTACGCCTCGTGCCAGATCCCCACGTGCCCGCGCGCCTTCCCCTCCCGTTCCATGCGGTTGAGCCTGGCCCACACCCGGTGGTGGAACGCGTCGGGCGCGCTCGCGTAGGCGTAGAGCTTCTCCTTGGACTCCCAGTACTGGACGACGTAGTACGTCCGCGGCGAGGCCGTCAGCAGGACCCGGGAGAGGAGCCCCCGGCCCGGGTCCTTCTTCAGCTCGGCGAGCATCCTGAACATCGCCAGCATCACCGGCACCCACTGGTGCACGGCCCAGAACCGGTTGACACGCATCCCGATGAGCAGAACGACGACGTCGCCTCGGGCGTCGGCGGTGGTACGGGTGGCTTCGGACATGCTTGGATAGTGACGCTGTCCAAGGAGGTGCGCAAGGGATGCGACTGGCCGAGTTGAGCGAGCGCAGCGGAGTCGCGACGGCGACGATCAAGTACTACCTGCGCGAGGGCCTGTTGCCGCCCGGCCGCCGGCGCAACGCGACGACCGCGGAGTACGACGAGGAGCACCTGCGCCGTCTGCGGCTGGTGCGCGCCATGATCCAGGTGGGCCGACTGCCGGTGGCCACGGTCCGCGAGGTGCTCGGGCATGTGGACGACGACTCCCTGGGTCGCACGATCCGCCTCGGCGCCGCCCTGTGGGCACTGCCCCAGGTCCCCGAGCCGGACACCGAGGACGATTACGTCCGCGCCGCCCACCAGGAGGCGGACGACCTTCTGCGCACGCTGGGCTGGGCCAACGCCCGCCTGTTGACGACGATCTCCCCCGCGTACCGGTCACTGGTGGTCTCGGTGGCCGCGCTGCGTCGCCTCGGTTACGACTGGGACCCCGAACTGCTCGTCTCCTACGCCGGGTTGATGCATGAGGCCGCGGTCCTGGACCTGGACTTCGTGGAGACACGGGAGTCGGAGGCGGAGCGGATCGAGACGGCGGTGCTGGGGGCGATCCTCGTCGAGCCGATGCTGCAGGCGCTGCACCGGCTGGCGCAGGAGGAGGAGTCGGCGCGGCGGTACGGCTTCGAGTGAACGACGCTCTCGCGGCGGACATACGCACAAGGCCCCCCGCCGAAGCGAAGGGCCTTTGTGTGGTACCCCCGACCGGATTCGAACCGGCGCTACCGCCTTGAGAGGGCGGCGTGCTAGGCCGCTACACAACGGGGGCCTAGATCTTGCGTTTCCGCAGATCAGAGCTGGTCTACCAGGACTCGAACCTAGAATGACGGTACCAGAAACCGTAGTGTTGCCAATTACACCATAGACCAAGGTGATTCGATGTGAATCGTACCCCCGACCGGATTCGAACCGGCGCTACCGCCTTGAGAGGGCGGCGTGCTAGGCCGCTACACAACGGGGGCCCTAGCGATCCTGCATGAGAGACAGCGGGTGCGACCCGGACTGCCTTCCTGGGAAGGATCTGTACCCCCGACCGGATTCGAACCGGCGCTACTGCCTTGAGAGGGCAGCGTGCTAGGCCGCTACACAACGGGGGCTTTGCAGATGAGCTCTGCGAGCTGGCCTACCAGGACTCGAACCTAGACTAACTGAACCAGAATCAGTCGTGCTGCCAATTACACCATAGGCCACTGGAACGCAAGCCCCTGTGGGGATCTTGTTCTAGCTTGCGCCTTCGGTGCCCGGCCTTTCAGCCCGCTCACCGGCGGCGCAGGAAGAACATTACCCGAAGGTGGACTGCGCTCCAAAACGGGTATCCGCGCCGAGGATCGCGGGGAGTTCGGCGAGGGAGGCGATCCGGTGCCGGCCGGCGGGGAGCTCGAGGGTCGCCGTGCCGCCGTGACGGTCGATCCACACCGAGAGCAGTCCGGCGTCGGCGGCGCCCCGTCCGTCGATCTCGGGGTGGTCCCCGACGTAGGCCACCTGGTGCGGGGGCAGCGACAGGGCCTCGCAGGCCGCGAGGAAGGCTCCGGCCTCGGGCTTGGAGACGCCCAGCTCCGCGGCGCACAGGACGACCTCGAAGCGGTCGTGCACGCCGAGGGCGCGCAGCTTGTGGTCCTGGACGTGGATGCTCGAGTTGGACAGCACCGCGTGACGGTGGCTGGCGGCGAGCGCGTCGAGCACGGGCAGGACGTCCGGGAAGAGGGACCAGGCGGCCTCGTAGTGCGTGATGTACCGGCGGAACCAGGCGTCCGTCTCCGCGTCGGTCAGCTCGGGCCGCTCCAGGAACGCCCGTACCCGGTCCCGGCGCTGGTCCTCGAAGGTGATGCCGCCCGCGGAGAACCGCGCCCACTGCTGGTCGGTCACCTCCCGCCAGCGCGCGAGGGCCACCTCCGCCGTGCCGAACCGGTCGAGCAGCCGCTCGGTGGTGAGATACGCCCGCATCCCCTCGCGGTCGGCGGTCGTGTAGTCGAAGAGAGTGTCGTCAACGTCCCAGACCACGGCGCGAATACTCATGGCCCCGACGGTATCGCGGGCTGGCACACTGAGGACATGAGCGAGTACCGGGTCCAGTTCACCTCGAGGCCCAGGCGGCCTACGACGGCCTGACCGGCGAGCGTCGCGACCAGTTGGACAAGGCCGTGCGGATACTGGCCCGAGACCCCTGCCGGAAGACCGCGACCGCGCAGCTCGGCCCCGACGAGCACCTGCGCAAGGCCTATGTGGCCCCGGGTGTGATGCTGGAGTACGTGGTCGCGGGGGCCGTCATGGTCGTCGTCGTGCTGGAGATCTTCGACGAGTTCGCCTACCTCGTCGACGAGAGCGACGAGAGCGACGCCGTCTGAGGAGTGAACGCCCGAGGGGCGGCACCCGGATCGCCGGGTGCCGCCCCTCACGCGCGCCCGGGGGTCACCCCGCGAGCTTCGCCAGGGCCGCGTCGATGCGGGCCAGTGCCTTCTCCTTGCCGAGGACTTCCAGCGACTCGAAGAGGGGCAGGCCGACGGTGCGGCCGGTGACGGCGACGCGGACGGGCGCCTGGGCCTTGCCGAGCTTGAGGCCGTGGGCCTCACCGGCGGCCAGGACGGCCTCCTTCAGGGACTCGGCGGAGGTCCAGTCGGCCGACTCCAGCTTCTCGCGGGCCGTCGTGAGCAGCGCGTCGCTGCCCTCCTTCATCGCCTTCGCCCAGGACGCCTCGTCGGAGACCGGCTCGGGCAGGAAGAGGAAGTCGACGTTCTCGGTGATCTCCGAGAGGACCTTGAGCCGGGTCTGCGCGTGCGGGGCGATCGCCTGCCACTTCGCCTCGTCGAAGTCCTCCGGCGCCCAGGGGGCGACCGGGGCCTTCAGCCAGGGGGCGCAGCGCTCGGTGAAGTCCTTCACGTCGAGCAGACGGATGTGGTCGGCGTTGATCGCCTCGCACTTCTTGAGGTCGAAGCGCGCCGGGTTGGGGTTGACGTCCGTGACGTCGAAGGCGGCGACCATCTCGTCCATCGTGAAGATGTCCTGGTCGGCCGAGAGCGACCAGCCCAGCAGCGAGAGGTAGTTGAGCAGACCCTCGGGAAGGAAGCCCCGCTCGCGGTAGAGGTTGAGGGACGACTCGGGGTCGCGCTTGGAGAGCTTCTTGTTGCCCTCGCCCATCACGTACGGCAGGTGACCGAAGGCGGGCACCGACTTCGCGATGCCCAGCCCGGTCAGCGCCTTGTAGAGGGCGACCTGGCGGGGCGTGGAGGAGAGCAGGTCCTCGCCGCGCAGGACGTGGGTGATCTCCATCAGGGCGTCGTCGACCGGGTTGACCAGCGTGTACAGCGGGGCGCCGTTGGCGCGGACGATGCCGTAGTCGGGCACGTTCTCCGGGGTGAACGTCAGCTCGCCGCGGACCAGGTCCGTGAAGGTGATCGTCTCGTCGGGCATGCGGAAGCGGACGATCGGCGCACGGCCCTGGGCGCGGTACTCCTCGACCTGCGTCTCGGTGAGGTCGCGGCAGTGGCCGTCGTAGCCGGACGGACGGCCGGCGGCGCGGGCGGCGTCGCGGCGGGTGTCCAGCTCCTCCTGGGAGCAGTAGCAGTGGTACGCGTGACCGGCGTCCAGGAGCTTCTGCGCGACGTCCTTGTACAGGTCCATGCGCTGGGACTGGCGGTACGGCGCGTGCGGGCCGCCGACCTCGGGGCCCTCGTCCCACTCGAAGCCGAGCCAGCGCATCGAGTCCAGGAGCTGGTCGTACGAGTCCTCGGAGTCGCGGGCCGCGTCGGTGTCCTCGATGCGGAAGACCAGGGTGCCCTGGTGGTGCTTGGCGAAGGCCCAGTTGAACAGGGCGGTGCGGACCAGGCCCACGTGCGGGTTACCGGTGGGCGAGGGACAGAAACGGACGCGTACGGGAGTGCCGGGTGCGCTAGCCACGCTTGACAACCTTGTTGGTGAGAGTGCCGATGCCTTCGATGGTGACGGCGACCTCGTCGCCGACGGTCAGGGGGCCTACCCCCGCCGGGGTGCCCGTGAGGATCACGTCGCCGGGGAGCAGCGTCATGGCCTCGGTGATGTTGACGATCAGATCCGCGATGGAGTGGATCATCTCGCTGGTGCGGCCGAGCTGGCGCTGCCCGCCGTCCACCGTGAGCTGGATGGTGAGGTCGGACGCGGTCGCCAGGTCCAGGCCGGTCTCCACCCACGGGCCGAGCGGGCAGGAGGTGTCGAAGCCCTTGGCCCGCGCCCACTGCTTCTCGCGCCGCTGGACGTCCCGTGCGGTGACGTCGTTGGCGCAGGTGTAGCCGAAGATCACGTCCGCCACGCGCTCGCGCGGGACCTCGCGGCACATCCGGCCGATGACGACGGCCAGTTCGGCCTCGTGGTGCAGTTCCTCGGAGAACGACGGGTACTGGATGTCGTCGCCGTGGCCGATCACCGAGGTGGACGGCTTGAAGAAGGCGAACGGGGCGTCGGGGACCTCGTTGCCCAGTTCGCGCGCGTGCTCGGCGTAGTTGCGGCCGAACGCGACGATCTTGTTGGGCAGCACGGGCGGCAGGAGCCGGACCTTGCTCAGCGGCACCTTGGTGCCGGAGAGCTCGAAGTCCGCGAACGGGATGCCCTTGATGATGTCGAGGACGAGCTCGTCCGGCTCGGCCCCCTCGACCGCGCCGAAGGCGACGTTGCCGTCGATGGAGAACCTGGCGATGCGCACGGGTTGGTTGGCCCCTTGACTGAGCTGGCTGGAGTGTGACGCTCCAGGCTAACGCGGAAGGGCGTCCCCGGCCGGGGACGCCCTTGGCATCCGTGGGCGGCCGGCTTGAGCATTCGGCGGCCGGCGCCCGTATGTGATCGCGGAGATCGGGGACGATCTCCTGGATCCCCTGGATCTACTCCGCGACGGAGGCGGCGAGCGGCGCCTCCATGAGGACGGTGCGCTTGGGGTTGGCGGTCTGGGCAGGGAGATCGACGGAGTGCTCCTGCTGCTCCGGGAGCTGCAGTTCGTCGGCGTCCTTGAGGTGCGCCAGCGTCGTGCGCCTCGGATTGGCGATCTTGTGGAACATCGTCGTCGTCTTCACTGTTGTACGTGACCCTGTCGTCTCAGGGCGCCGGAGAGGCCGTCAGAGGCCCCCGCGCGGGCGCGGTTTTCGGAAGTGCCATCCCTGTAAAGCGTCAGGCTAAACACGCGCTTCCCGCCGAACGCGTGAAGGTCGCATGATTAGCGTGTGAGTTTGCTCACGAGTTCAGTGGTATTTCGGTCATTCCGGACCCTTGCTTGACTACTACGAAACGGACATAAGACACCTGAAGCACTCATTCCGCTCCTGATCATGGCGACTGGGACACCCCTGCCACCCTTGGGGTTCGCACCCTTATGTCCGCCTTAGGGATGAACACCTTCTACATCCCGTAACTTCACCCTCACGTCGTGTCACGGATGTCACAGCCTGGCCAACGGGCCTTGTTGGAGATCCTGCACTGTGCTGGAATTCCTCGGACCGCCGCGGGATCGAGCCGGCGCACAGGGGGCGCAGAACGCGCCCGGTGGCGGCAAGACAGGGGGAGCCAGCGCCGGTACTCACGACCATCAGGGTGGCGTAATTCAGGACGCCCCCCGACACGCCGACACCGTCTCTCCGTTCACGCGGGGAGGCGCCTGGTCCAGAGGTTGCGACGCTAGTGCAGGGACGTTTCAAGAGGGATGGCAGTGCTTCGGCGGAGCCGGAGCCGCACGGCGGGACTGGCCCCAATGCCGGCAGTTCCTCGCCCCAGCACGCCCAGAACCCGGGCCCGTCCGGCGACGGCGGTGAGCGCTCCGGGCGCCCCGGCTCGTCCGCGTCGCCGAGTTCCTTCACCCCGACTCCGACGGCCAAGCCGCCGGCCGGTTCTCCCGGTCCCGGCGCGCGGGTGGCGCTGCGCAACTGGCGCATCTCCACGCGTCTGGTGGCGCTGCTGACCCTGCCGGTGGTCGCCGCGACCACGCTGGGCGCGCTGCGCATCGACCAGTCGATGGACGACATCAAGCAGCTCGACAACATGAAGCTGCTGACGGACATGACCAAGCAGGCCACCGAGCTGGCCGTCCAGCTGCAGAACGAGCGCGACCGCTCCGCCGGTCCGCTGTCGCACGGCAGCAAGGCGAGCGACTTCGGCGTCAAGGGCTACCGGGACAAGACCGACAAGGCGGTGACCGCCTTCCAGGACGCCTCGGAGGAGATCGACGCCGCCAGCACCGACGGCAACCTGCAGGGTGTCCGCGACAGCCTCGTGGGTCTCCTCAGCGACCTCGGCAACCTGGCCAAGATCAGGTCGACCGCCTACTCGGAGCCCAAGAACTCCACCCAGACGGTCGAGGCCTACCACCGCCTGATCACCAGCCTGCTGGACCTGTCGCAGGACATGGCGCAGGCCACCAGCAACCCGGAGATGATCCAGCGCACCCGCGCGCTGTCCGCCTTCTCCGCCGCCAAGGAGTACGCCTCCGTCCAGCGCGCCGTGCTCGCGTCGGCGCTGCCGGTGAGCAACACCGTCTACGGCGACCTCTCCGAGAACGACCGGCAGTACGCCGAGGCCGCCCTCGAGAACCAGGACTCCGAACTCGCGAGCTTCCGCAGCATCTACGGCGACGACGGCGCCGAGGAGCTGCTGCAGCCCATCGAGCGGGGCAACCCGGTCATCGAGGAAGCCGACACCTACGCCACCCGGGCGCTGAGCTCCACCACCGGTCTGCAGTCGCAGGACAAGCGGTCGTACCAGGACTGGATCGACGACAGCTCGACCAAGATCGCGCAGATGGCCAACATCGAGCACACGCTGCTCGAGGACATGGAGCAGAAGGCGCGTGAGCTGCGCGCCGAGTCCGAGCGCGAGGCGATCATCTCCGGTGCGCTCATCCTGCTCGTGCTCGGCGTCTCGCTGGTCGGCGCGTTCGTCGTCGCCCGGTCCATGATCCGCTCGCTGCGCCGCCTGCAGGAGACCGCCACCAAGGTCGCCCAGGACCGGCTGCCCGAACTGGTCAAGCAGCTGTCCGAGTCCGACCCGCAGGACGTCGACACGTCCGTGGAGTCGGTCGGTGTGCACTCCCGGGACGAGATCGGCCAGGTGGCCGCGGCCTTCGACGACGTGCACCGCGAGGCCGTCCGCCTCGCCGCCGAGCAGGCCCTGCTGCGGGGCAACGTCAACGCGATGTTCACCAACCTCTCGCGCCGCTCCCAGGGCCTCATCCAGCGTCAGCTGTCGCTCATCTCCGAACTGGAGTCCCGCGAGGCCGACCCGGACCAGCTGTCCTCGCTCTTCAAGCTCGACCACCTCGCGACCCGCATGCGCCGTAACGGTGAGAACCTTCTCGTCCTCGCGGGTGAGGAGCCCGGCCGCCGCTGGACCCGTCCGGTCCCGCTGGTCGACGTGCTGCGCGCCGCCGCCTCCGAGGTGGAGCAGTACGAGCGCATCGAACTGTCCTCGGTGCCGACCACCGAAGTGGCCGGCCGGGTCGTCAACGACCTCGTGCACCTGCTCGCCGAGCTGCTCGAGAACGCCACCTCGTTCTCGTCTCCGCAGACCAAGGTCAAGGTCACCGGTCACGCGCTGCCCGACGGCCGCGTGCTGATCGAGATCCACGACACGGGCATCGGCCTCTCGCCCGAGGACCTCGCCGCGATCAACGAGCGGCTCGCCTCGCCGCCCACCGTGGACGTGTCGGTCTCCCGCCGCATGGGTCTGTTCGTGGTCGGTCGTCTGTCGCAGCGGCACGGCATCCGCATCCAGCTGCGCCCCTCCGACTCCGGCGGCACGACCGCGCTGGTCATGCTGCCCGTGGACGTCGCCCAGGGCGGCAAGAAGCCCCAGCCCAAGCCCGGTCAGGGCAGCGTCGCGGGCGGTCCCGCCGCCGCGCAGGCCGCGGCCGGCGTCGCCGCCGCCCGTCGCCAGAACGGCTCGCAGGGCGGCGCCCTCGGCTCCGGTCCCGGCGCGGGCGGCCGTCTCGCCGGCGGTCAGGGCCCCCGGGCCGCGCTGCCCGGCCGGGACGGCGGCGGGCGCCCCGGCGGCCAGCCGCCGCGCAGTCCCCAGCAGCCGCCGGCCGCACCGCCGCAGGGCCGTCCGGCTCCGGCCGGCGCCGGCTTCGGCGGCCAGGCGCCGGGCGCGCCGCAGGGCCTGCAGGCGGCCAACGGCAGCACGCAGGGCCCGGACATGTTCGGCGGACGCCCGCCGCAGCAGCGCGCCAACAACGCCGAGCAGGGCGGTCGCGGCCGTCAGCCGCAACTGCCGCCGCGCGGGGGTCCGCGCGCCGAGCTGCCGGGTGGCAACCCGCAGCCGCGCATGCCCAGCTGGGGCGACGAGAACGCCCAGCCGCCGGTGCCGCGCACCCCGCTGGACGCCCCGCGCGGCCACGAGGAGCCGGACGTCGCGCAGACCTCGCGGATGCCGCGCACAGACGACCGGCAGGGTCTCGGCGCCACCGCCGAGATACCCGCGGTGCCGCGGATCGACGAGCGTCAGGGCCAGGCCGGCGGTCCCGCCGACTTCAGCCGTCCTGCCGACTTCGGCCGACCCGCCGACTTCGGCCGCACCGCGGCCAACGGTCAGCAGAACACGGGTCAGTTCCCGGCCGTCAGCAACCCGCAGGACACCGGTCAGTTCCAGCGTCCGGGCACGAGCGGCCGTCCGAGCGACAACGGCTACACCCGCTCCGACGTCTTCGGCGCCCCCGGCGGTCAGAACGCTCCGGCGAACCCGGACCGCTTCGCCCCGCAGGGCTACGACAACGGCTCCACGGGCCGGTTCGCCTCCCCCGGCTACGAGGGCTCCGCCACCGGGCAGCACTCGCTGCCCGGCAGCCAGAACCCCTCGTCCACCGGCCAGTTCCCCGTCGCACAGCCGAACGGCTACGGAACCGCGCAGCAGCCGGTACCGCAGCGTCCGGCCGGGCGTCCCGAGCCGGAGGCCCTGCCGCCGGCCTCGGGTCCCGGCGACGGCCGCACCCCGCTGTACGACACGCTGGAGACCAACTGGTTCCACGGTCAGCAGGCGGGGGGTGCGGAGCCGTCCCCGGCTCCGCAGGCGGAACAGCAGCCGCAGTCCCCGGCCGCTCCGCAGCGTGCGGCCACCGCTCCCGCCTCCTGGCGGACCTCGCCCAACGACGAACTCGTCCGCCAGGCCGAGCGCGTCAGGCAGCCTGCCGCGGGCGGCGTCACCACCTCCGGTCTGCCGCGCCGGGTGCCCCGGGCGAACCTCGTCCCGGGCACGGCTCAGCAGCAACAGCACCAGACCGGTCCGCAGGTCTCGCGTTCGCCTGACGACGTACGCGGCCGGCTGACCAATCTCCGTCGGGGCATCGCGCAGGGTCGTCAGGCCGGCAACGGCTCGACCGGCAGTTTCCCGAGCCCCACTCACCAGCAGGAGCGTTAGTTGAGCCAGATGAGCCAGGCAGCACAGAACCTGAACTGGTTGATCACCAACTTCGTGGACAACACCCCTGGGGTGTCCCACACCGTCGTGGTGTCCGCCGACGGGCTCCTGCTGGCCATGTCCGAGGGCTTCCCCCGTGACCGCGCCGACCAGCTGGCAGCCGTCGCCTCAGGTCTGACGTCCCTGACGGCAGGCGCTTCCCGGATCTTCGAGGGCGGCAACGTGGCGCAGACGGTCGTCGAGATGGAGCGAGGCTTCCTCTTCCTCATGTCCGTCTCGGACGGCTCGTCCCTCGCCGTGCTCGCGCACCCCGAGTGCGACATCGGCCTCGTCGGCTACGAGATGGCACTGCTCGTCGACCGAGCGGGCGCGGTCCTCACGCCCGACCTTCGCGCCGAGCTCCAGGGCAGTCTGCTCCACTGACCCGCCCGAGTACCACCCGCCTCACGAAATCACCGTCCGGCCGACACACTCCCCCCACCGGCCTCGACGGACGGCACGACAAACCAAAAATGCTGTCCCGCCCGGAGGATCCATGACCCCGCCCACCGCCCATCATGATCCGTACGCGGAGCCGTACGGCGATGAGGGCGACCAGCCGCTGGTGCGTCCGTACGCGATGACCGGTGGCCGGACCCGGCCGCGCTATCAGCTCGCCATCGAGGCGCTGATCAGCACCACGGCCGACCCGGCAGCGCTCATGGGGCTGCTCCCGGAGCACCAGCGCATCTGTCACCTGTGCCGCGAGGTGAAGTCGGTCGCCGAGGTCTCGGCGCTGCTGGCGATGCCGCTGGGTGTGGCGCGGATCCTCGTCGCGGACCTCGCCGAGGCCGGACTGGTGGCCATCCACCAGCCGGGCGGCGACGAGAACAACGGTGGCGCTCCGGACGTGACGCTGCTCGAAAGGGTGCTCAGTGGACTTCGCAAGCTCTGACGGAGGCCGGGCCACCACCTCCGCGAAGATCGTGGTGGCGGGTGGCTTCGGCGTGGGCAAGACCACGTTCGTGGGCGCCGTCTCCGAGATCAATCCGCTGCGCACGGAGGCCGTGATGACGTCCGCGTCTGCGGGCATCGACGACCTCACCCACACCGGGGACAAGACGACCACCACGGTCGCCATGGACTTCGGCCGCATCACGCTCGACCAGGACCTGATCCTCTACCTGTTCGGCACGCCGGGCCAGGACCGCTTCTGGTTCATGTGGGACGACCTGGTGCGCGGCGCCATCGGCGCGGTGGTGCTGGTGGACACGCGGCGGTTGGCCGACTGCTTCCCCGCGGTCGACTACTTCGAGAACAGCGGTCTGCCGTTCGTGGTCGCGCTCAACGGCTTCGACGGGCAGCAGCCCTACCAGCCCGAAGAGGTGCGTGAGGCGCTGCAGATCGGCCCGGACACCCCGATCATCACGACGGACGCCCGGCACCGCTCGGACGCCAAGAGCGCGCTGATCACGCTGGTCGAGCATGCGCTGATGGCGCGACTGCGGTAACTTTCAAGCACCTGGTGACGTACAGCAGTTGCCGTAGGCGCCATGGAGCCGGCTGTGGGCTTTGACACGGTCGGCTCCGGTGTTCATAACGTTTCGGCAGAGGAATCGACGAGTCCCGCCACGCGTCGCGGTCACTCCGTCTCACTGTGCGCACGAAGGCCCCGCCTTTTGGCGGGGCTCGTTCTTTTTGACCGATTTATCTGGGGTTTACATCACGTCGAACCAACTCTTTCCCATGTTTGGAAGAGGGCTGGTCGTCATGCTGGAATGCCTGAACTGCCCAATAGTCAATGACGTACTCATGGTCGATGGCTGACCGGGCTCTGAGACACAGCGGCACGACGAAGGTGCCGACCGCCGAGAGGTTGTTGGTCGAGTGAGGCGAAGCAAGAAAAGTCCCGAGCCTGCGGCCCGGGGCAACTTCACGCCGCCGCCGCGCGGAGCGGCGCCCGCCCATGTGCCCGGCTCGGAGCCGACGGCCCCGCCCGCCAAGAGCGGCGGCCGTCTCTCCCCGCGCAACTGGCGGGTGCCGACCCGGCTGAACGCGATTCTGCTCATACCCGTGGTGGTCGGCCTGGTCATGGGCGGCTTCCAGGTGAAGAGCTCGATCGACACCTGGCAGGAGGCCCGCGACGCCGAGAAGGTCGCCAAGATCGTGGCCGCCGCCGGCCAGTACGCCGAGGCCCTCCTCAACGAGCGGGACGTCAGCGCACAGCCGCTGCTCCAGAACAAGAGGACCGACCCGGTCGTCAAGCAGGCCCGGACCACCACCGACGCGGCGGCCAAGGCCTTCCACGACGAGGTCGTCGATATGCCGGACAAGGCGGGCCTGAAGCGCCGCCTGAAGCTGGTGGAGGAGGCCGAGCCCTCCCTGCAGAAGATCCGGGAGGTCGCGTTCACCAAGGCGCTGGACCCGGTGAAGTCCGAAGAGGGCTACGTCCAGGTCGAGCACCTGCTGGTCGAGTTCTCCAACGAGCTCGGCCTCGGCACCGGCAACATCACGGCCTACGGCCGCACCGTCTACGCGATCGCTCTGGGCAAGGGCGCCGAATCCCTGCAGCGCGCGATCGGCATGCACCTGCTGGTCCGGCCCAGCCCCGACAAGACGATCTACCGGCAGCAGGTCACCGCCTTCACCTCGTACGCCTATCTCGAGGGCATCGCCCAGCAGGAGTACGTCTCCGGCGGCACCGTGCAGGACGCCGCTCGGCTCGTCGAGGTCATGAAGCAGAAGGCCGAGGAGGGCCAGAAACAGGTCGCCGACGCCAAGGCCAAGGCCGAGGCCGCCGACCAGGACTTCACCGCTCCGCCCACGATGGACAAGATGATCCAGGCGATCGGCAGCGGGCAGTTCACGCCCTCGCAGCTCGCCGAGCAGGGCATCACCGCCGACGCGTGGATGGCTGCCTCGACGCTGAAGTTCCAGGGCTACAGCCAGATCGAGAGCGAGATGATCGACCGCGCGGTCACCGAGGCCGGCCAGATCGCCTCGGACGCGCAGCGGGACGCCATCATCAACGGCGCCATCGTCATCATCGCCCTGCTCGCGGCGTTCATCGTCGCGAGCCTCATGGCCCGCCAGATGAGCCAGGCCATGCGCCAGCTGCGCAACGCCGCGTTCGGCATCGCCGAACAACGCCTGCCGATGCTCGTCGACCAGCTCTCCCGCACCGACCCCGGCCGGGTCGACACCCGGGTCGCCCCGATCCCGATCACCACCACGGACGAGATCGGCGAGGTCGCCCGCGCCTTCGACCAGGTCCACCGCGAGGCCGTCCGGCTCGCCGCCGAGCAGGCCCTGCTGCGGGGCAACATCAACGCGATCTTCACCAACCTGTCGCGCCGCAACCAGTCCCTGATCGAGGGCCAGCTGACCCTGATCACCGACCTGGAGAACAACGAGGCCGACCCGGACCAGCTGGAGAACCTCTTCCGCCTGGACCACCTCGCGACCCGTATGCGCCGCAACGGCGAGAACCTCCTGGTCCTCGCCGGCGAGGAGCCCGGCCGCCGTTGGGACCAGCCGGTCCCGCTGGTGGACGTGCTGCGCGCCGCCTCCTCCGAGGTGGAGCAGTACGAGCGCATCGAGCTGTCGGGCGTCCCGGAGGCCGAGATCCACGGCCGCGCCGTGACCGACCTCGTGCACCTGCTCGCCGAGCTGCTGGAGAACGCCACCACGTTCTCCTCCCCGCAGACCAAGGTCCGCGTCACCGCCACCCGTCTTCCCGACGGCCGCGTGATGATCGAGATCCACGACAAGGGCATCGGCCTGACCGCCGAGGACTTCGCGGACATCAACCACAAGCTGGCCAACCCGCCGACCGTGGACGCCGCGATCTCGCAGCGCATGGGCCTGTTCGTGGTCGGCCGGCTGTCCGACCGGCACGGCATCCGCGTCCAGCTGCGGCCCTCGGGCGAGCAGGCCGGCACCACCTCGCTGGTCATGCTGCCCGACGCGATCACCCACGGCGGTGGCGGCGAACAGCAGCACCAGCCGGACCGCGACGAGTTCACGGTCTCGCAGATCATCCCGGAGCAGCACTACGGCTCCGGCGAGGACTTCAGCAACGGTCTGCCGATGCGCACCGCCGCCGAACTCGGCTTCGACGACAGCCGCTACGAGGTCCCCGACGACATCCGCGACCTTGACCCGGTGGGCCGGTCCCTGATGCGCGAGGAGCGCCGCGCGGCCCTGGAGTCCCAGACGGGCCAGCCGGACCAGCAGTCCCCGCAGCCGCACCGGTCCGCGGAGGCCGCCGCCTACGGCGAGAACTACGACACCGGCCATCCGCAGCAGGCCTACGACGCCGGACAGAACGGCTACGACCCCGCCGGGAACGGCGCCCAGGGCCACTACGACAACGGTGCGACCGGCTACGCCGAGCAGCCCGCCTCGTTCGACCAGCAGACGGCGTACCAGGAGCAGCAGCGCCCGGCGTACGACGACCGGTACTTCCCGCCGAACGGCGGTGTGCCGCAGGGCGAGTCCTTCACCTCGCAGAACGGCGTGCCGCAGGGCGACGGCTTCTCGTCGAACGGCGGTTACCCGGACCCCGCGTATGCGGAGCCCGTCCAGGAGGAGCGGCCGGCGGCCGTGCCGGCCCCGTCCGAGGGCTTCCAGCCGTACGAGGAGCAGCAGTCCTACCAGGACGACTGGCCCCAGGAGAACGGTCAGGGCAACGGTTACCGGAACGGCTACCCGGACCAGTACGCTCCGGAAGCGGAATCCACGCAGGTCGCTGACGCGGGTGAGCAGAACCGCGTAGGCTTCGATCGTCCGGGGTCGAGCCCCTCCGCCTCCCACGCGCTGACCGAAGCCGGTCTGCCCCGCCGCGGATCCACCGCAAGCGGCGCGAACGGCGCACGGCCCGCCACGAAGCAGGAAGCGCCGGCCTCCTCTCCGGAGAGCAACGGCGGCGGCGACATCTGGCGGTCGGCGAACGACGAGCGCTGGCATCAGGCCTCCGCTCTGAAGAAGCCCAAGGCGGGCGGGGTCACCTCCTCCGGTCTGCCGCGGCGGGTGCCCAAGGCCAACCTCATCGAAGGCGCCGCCGAGAGCACCCCCCAGGGGGGCCCACAGGTCTCCCGCGCCCCGGAGGACGTCCGAGGCAGGTTGAGCAACCTGCGTCGTGGCGTCCAGCGCGGACGCAGCGCAGGAAGCAGTGAAACGAACGGCCAGGCCACTGGGAACCATCACAGTGGGCCTGACAGCACCTACAACCAGGAGCGTTAGTGTGAGCCCGATGAGCCAGGCGGCACAGAACCTGAACTGGTTGATCACCAACTTCGTGGACAACACCCCGGGGGTGTCCCACACGGTGGTGGTCTCCGCCGACGGACTCCTTCTGGCGATGTCCGAAGGCTTCCCCCGCGACCGTGCCGACCAGCTCGCGGCCGTCGCCTCAGGTCTGACGTCCCTGACGGCAGGCGCTTCCCGGATCTTCGAGGGAGGCAGCGTGAACCAGACGGTTGTGGAGATGGAGCGGGGATTCCTGTTCATCATGTCCGTGTCCGACGGCTCCTCGCTCGCCGTGCTCGCACACCCGGAGGCGGACATCGGTCTCATTGGGTACGAGATGGCCCTCCTGGTGGACCGAGCGGGTTCGGTCCTGACGCCCGACCTTCGAGCAGAGCTCCAAGGGAGCCTTCTCAACTAACAAACGGACGGTGCGTTTTGGCGTCCCGAGGCCGTAGTGTTTCGGGACGCGGCTCCACGTGATGGGTGCCAGGGCACAGTCGGAGGAGGAGAGAGAGTGGCAACACCCCCAGGCGGTTCGCATTCGGGCAACTGGTCGTACGGTCCTGCCCAGGGCCAGAACGACGGTACCCAGAACCCGAACCGTTACAACTTCCCCTCCGCGCCCAGCCAGCAGCGGCCGTACACGCCTCAGGGGCCGCAGGGCCCGGGGCCGTCCCCGTACGACCAGCCGCACGCCCCGCGCATCCAGCCGGTGCAGCCGCATCGCCGCTCCCCGGAGCCGGCGCCCGCCGGCTCGTCGAACAACCCGCTGGTGCGTCCGTACGCCATGACCGGTGGCCGGACCCGCCCGCGGTACCAGCTCGCCATCGAGGCGCTGGTGCACACCACCGCGCAGCCGCATCAGATGCAGGGCCAGCTGCCCGAGCATCAGCGGATCTGCAACCTCTGCCGAGAGATCAAGTCGGTCGCCGAGATCTCGGCGCTGCTGACCATCCCCCTCGGTGTGGCCAGGATCCTCGTCGCCGACCTGGCGGAAGCGGGACTGGTCGCCATCCATCAGCCCGGCGGCGACGAGAGCGCCGGCGGCCAGCCAGACGTGACACTGCTCGAAAGGGTGCTCAGTGGACTTCGCAAGCTCTAGCGGGGGTCCCTCCCGCTCCACCACTTCCGCGAAGATCGTGGTGGCGGGCGGCTTCGGCGTGGGCAAGACCACGTTCGTCGGGGCTGTTTCGGAGATCAATCCGCTGCGCACCGAGGCCGTGATGACGTCCGCGTCGGCGGGCATCGACGACCTCACCCACACCGGGGACAAGACGACCACCACGGTCGCCATGGACTTCGGCCGCATCACCCTGGACCAGGACCTGATCCTGTACCTGTTCGGCACGCCGGGCCAGGACCGCTTCTGGTTCATGTGGGACGACCTGGTGCGCGGCGCCATCGGCGCGATCGTCCTCGTCGACACCCGCCGTCTCGCCGACTGCTTCCCCGCGGTCGACTACTTCGAGAACTCGGGTCTCCCCTTCGTGATCGCCCTCAACGGCTTCGACGGCAACCAGCCGTACAACCCGGACGAGGTGCGCGAGGCGCTGCAGATCGGCCCCGACACCCCCATCATCACGACGGACGCCCGTCATCGCGCTGACGCGAAGTCCGCGCTCATCACGCTCGTCGAGCACGCGTTGATGGCGCGGTTGCGTTAGGCGTTCGTGCGGCCGCTGGGCCGCCCCCGACGACGGTGAGCCGTCTGCGGGGCGGTCGGCGGCCGGTCGGCGCGGTCCTCGCGCCCCCGGGCATGCAGAAGGGCCCCTCTCGTGGAGAGGGGCCCTTCTTCGTCCCAGGAGGTCAGTGCCAGCTGTGCGGGGCGCGGAAGCCGCCCTCGCGCTCCAGGCGGCGCCAGCCCGCCTTGTGGCGGCCACGGCGGTCCGGAGCGGGCTCGGAGGTGCGGGCTGCGGCGCGGGCCAGGAGGATCGCCGTGATGGCGGCGACTTCCTCGGGCTCGGCGTGGCCCTTCTCGACGCGGATGTCGGGAGTGTTCATGGGTCTCAGTCTCCGTGGATGAGGTTTCCGCAGGGGTACCGCGAGAGGTCCGCCGGGTTACTGCGGAGGGTTGCCGTGCTTGCGGGAAGGCAGGTCGGCGTGTTTCGACTGGAGCATCGCCAGCGAGCGGATCAGGATCTCGCGGGTCTCCGCCGGGTCGATCACGTCGTCGACGAGGCCGCGCTCGGCCGCGTAGTACGGGTGCATCAGCTCGGACTTGTACTCCTTGACCATGCGGGCCCGCATGGCGTCGGGGTCCTCCGCGCCGGCGATCTGCCGCCGGAAGATGACGTTGGCCGCGCCTTCGGCGCCCATGACGGCGATCTCGTTGGTCGGCCACGCGTAGGTGAGGTCCGCGCCGATGGACTGGCTGTCCATGACGATGTAGGCGCCGCCGTAGGCCTTGCGCAGGATGAGCGAGATACGCGGGACGGTCGCGTTGCAGTAGGCGTACAGCAGCTTCGCGCCGTGCCGGATGATGCCGCCGTGCTCCTGGTCGACGCCCGGCAGGAAGCCGGGGACGTCCAGCAGGGTGACGATCGGGATGTTGAAGGCGTCGCACATCTGCACGAACCGCGCGGCCTTCTCGGAGGCCTCGATGTCCAGCACCCCGGCCAGGGACTGGGGCTGGTTGGCGACGATGCCGACGACCTGGCCGTCCAGGCGGGCCAGCGCGCAGATGATGTTGCGCGCCCAGCGCTCGTGGACCTCGAGGTAGTCGCCGTCGTCGACGATCTCCTCGATGACCTTGGTCATGTCGTACGGGCGGTTGCCGTCGGCCGGGACCAGGTCGAGCAGGACGTCGCCGCGGCGGTCGGCGGGGTCGCCGGACTCGGCGCGCGGGGGGTTCTCTCGGTTGTTCTGCGGCAGCATCGACAGGAGGTAGCGCACCTCGGCGATGCACGTCTCCTCGTCGTCGTAGGCGAAGTGACAGACGCCCGAGGTCTCGGCGTGCACGTCGGCGCCGCCGAGGCCGTTCTGCGTGATCTCCTCGCCGGTGACCGCCTTGACGACGTCCGGGCCGGTGATGAACATCTGCGAGGTCTCGCGGACCATGAACACGAAGTCGGTCAGGGCGGGGCTGTAGGCCGCGCCGCCCGCGCACGGGCCGAGCATCACGGAGATCTGCGGGATGACGCCGGAGGCCTTGGTGTTGCGCTGGAAGATGCCGCCGTACCCGGCGAGCGCGGACACGCCCTCCTGGATGCGGGCGCCGGCGCCGTCGTTGAGCGAGACCAGCGGCGCTCCGGCCGCGATGGCCATGTCCATGATCTTGTGGATCTTCGTGGCGTGGGCCTCGCCCAGCGCTCCGCCGAAGATGCGGAAGTCGTGGGCGTAGACGAAGACCGTGCGGCCCTCCACCGTGCCCCAGCCGGTGATCACACCGTCGGTGAACGGCTTCTTCGACTCGAGACCGAATCCGCTCGCCCGGTGCCGGCGCAGCTGCTCGACCTCCTGGAAGGACCCCGGGTCCAGGAGCAGCTCGATCCGCTCCCGGGCGGTCAGCTTGCCCTTGGCGTGCTGCGCCTGGGTCGCCTTCTCGCTCGGACCGGCCAGAGCCTGCGCACGGATCTCGTGCAGCTCGGCCACCCGGCCGCGCGCGTCCGTGGGCTCCGAGGGCTCTGCGGTCTGCTCGCCCGTCGTCTCTTCCAAAACGGTCATGTAGCGACCTTACGAAGCTCGCCAAGGAAAGGGAGACGTCGACTCCGTACAGTCTCCGGAGCGTTTTCCTGGTACCACCGAACAGAACCCGGCGGGTGTGCAGCCGTTCCGACTGCTCAGAGGGCCTGGCGCTTGTAGGGGTCGCACAAAGACCGTGAGTGCGATTCGCCTCACATCCCCGGTCCGCGACGCGCTTCGGCTTCCGCCGGTCGGGTGATGCGGGAAGTCCGGCAGGCTCCGCGGAATAGGTTCGCGACCGCCCGCGTTGGGAGTAATTGAAGGTTAAACAAACAGGATCTTCCCCGTCCCCAAGGAGCATCCCATGAGCATCTTCGGCCGCAAGAACACCGACGACTCCACCGCCACCGCCGTCGCCACGGTGAGCCCGGACCTCGCCGCGCTGACCGGCACGTACACGATCGACCCGGCGCACTCGACGATCGGCTTCGTCGCCCGGCACGCGATGGTCACGAACGTCAAGGGCAAGTTCAACGACTTCAGCGGCTCGCTGCAGCTGGACGGCGCCGAACCGGCCCGGTCCACCGCCTCCATCGACGTCAGCATGGACAGCATCGACACCGGGTCCGCCGACCGCGACGGCCACCTCAAGAGCGCCGACTTCTTCAAGACCGACGAGTTCCCGGCGATGACCTTCCGCTCCACGTCCGTCGAGTCCGCCGGCGGCGACGACTACCGCGTCACCGGCGACCTGAGCATCCTCGGCGTCACCAAGCCGCTCACCATCGACCTGGAGTTCAACGGCGCCGCGAAGGACCCGTTCGGCAACGAGCGCGTCGGCTTCGAGGGCAAGGCCGAGATCCTGCGCTCCGAGTGGGGTCTGACCTGGAACGCGGCGCTGGAGACGGGCGGAGTGCTGGTCTCGGACAAGATCAAGCTGAACTTCGACATCTCGGCGATCAAGAACGCGTAAGCGCTTGACCCGATACGGAGGAAAACGGCAGAAAGGGGCCGGAAGCGAAGAGCTTCCGGCCCCGATTTGTGCCTTGTGTCACAGTCACGAGGTATGAGCACCAGGACCGGACCCCAGCACTACCCCGGCGCGAACCGCGACCACTGGTATCAGGACGACTTCGGCGGCGACCGCATGGAGGTCAACGTCGTCGTCCTGCACACCACCGAGGGCCGCTCGTTGCCCGACTACCAGGGCGGCTCCGTCGCGCCCAACCTGACGGCCGTGCCGGACATCGCCGCCAGGAAGCTGAAGTGGTATCAGCACTTCGAGATCGACATCTCCTCGCGCGCCCTGGCCAACCTGCGCGGCGGGGTGGAGACGAACACCCTGAACGTCTGCCAGGTGGAACTCGTCGGCACCTGCGATCCGAGCCTGCACGCCAAGTGGACGGCCCGCGGTCAGGCGCACGTCTACTGGCCGAAGGCCCCTCAGTGGGCGCTGCGCGCCGTCGCCCAGTACCTGGCGTGGATGAACATCCACCACCATGTGCCGCTGCGCGGCCCGGCACTGTGGCCCGCGTACCCGAAGTCGGCGGGGAACGGCGGTGGCCAGCGGATGAGCGGGGAGCGCTGGAACGCCTTCAACGGGGTGTGCGGACACATGCACGTGCCCGAGAACACGCACGGCGACCCCGGCGCGATCGACTTCGACGGCCTGCTGGACTTCGCGAAGGCCGCGGTCCAGGACTGAGGCCGGCCGTGCGGGACGCAGGCCGGCGGTGCGGGCGGCGAACGGCGGTGCGGGCGGAGAACGGCTCACGGCTTCCCGGCGGCCGCCTCGAGTTTCGCGACGGCGGCCGCCGCCCGTGCCTGTCGGTTCCGCGGGGTGCGGGCCCGCAACAGCGCCAGCATCACGAGATAGCGGTCGGTACGGCCCAGCCCGTCGAACACCGCCGCGGCGCGCGGATGCGTTTCCAGCGCGGCCAGCAGCTCCTGCGGTACGGCCGCCTCCTTCTCCGAGGCGTACGCCGCCGCCCACCGCCCGTCGGCCCGGGCGGCGGCCACCTCGGCGAGACCGGCCGGCCGCATCCGGCCCTGCGCCGTCAGCTCCTCGACGCGCCGCACGTTGACCGCCGACCAGTGGCTGCCCGGCCGCCGCGGCGTGATCCGCTGAAGGTAGTGGACGGCGTCGAGCCCCTTGCGGTGCCCGGTGATCCACCCGTGGCACAGGGCCACGTCGTTGACGTCCCCGGCGCCGGCCGAGACCACGCCGGCGCCCTTCTTGGCGACCTTCACCCACAGGCCCGGGTGCGGAGCCGGGTGCGCGGTGAGCCAGGCGTCGAGGGCGTCGGCCGAGGCGAAGAAGCAGGCTCGGGGGAACGGCGGAGCTGCGGGAGTACCGGCTGCTGCGGGCATGGAGCCACCGTAGGCGCGGAGTAGGTCAGATCCCGACCTCATTCGGCAGGAGAGCGGAGATGCCGGGCGCCCGGCCGTGAGGCGACAGCCGTCGGGGCGCGGACGGCGTAGGCCGTCCGTTGCCGGGCGGACGGCGTAAGGCGACCGTTGCCGGGCGGACGGCGTAAGGCGACCGTTGCCGGGCGGACGGCGTAGGCCGTCCGTTGCCGGGCGGACGGCGTAGGCCGTCCGTTGCCGGGCGGACGGCGTAAGGCGACCGTTCCCGGGCGGACGGCGTAAGGCCGCAAGCGTGGGGCTACAGGGATCAGGAGGGGTCAGAAGCCGCCCCCGAAGTCGCCCCCGCCGCCCCCGCCGAAGTCCCCTCCCCCGCCGTCGCCGAAGCCGCCGAAGTCGCCGGGGTCGAAGTCGGCCCCGGAGACGTCGCCGCCGTCGAAGTCGCCGTAGCCGGCGCCGTAGTCGTAGGCGTAGGACGGGGTGGCCATCATGGAGCCGAGCATGGTGCCGACGAGCAGACCGGGCAGGATGCCGCCGCCGAAGTAGCCGCCCGCCCAGGGGCCGTAGGCAGGGCCCGCCTCCCAGTAGGGGCGGCGGCCGTAGTCGCTGTCGACCTCGCGGATCACCGGGTCGCGTCCGTCGGCCAGCCGCGTCGCGTCCGCCGCGCAGACCGGGACCTCGCGCGTGGCCCCGCCGGGCGGCGTCCAGGTCGCGTCGCCGACCGAGGGACCGTGGCGGGGGTCGAAGAAGCAGGGCGGACGGCGTTCGGGCAGCGGCCGCCCCTCCCGGCGGGCGGCGAGCAGGGCGAGGGAGAAGCGCCCGTCCTCCAGGGCCTCGGTGACACCGCGGACGTCCTCCGGTCGGGCGGCGGACGCCATCGCCGACTTCGCCTGTTCGTAGGCGTCCAGGGAGCGTTCGTAGTCGGCGCGCATGGCGCCGTCGGCGCCCGGCTCGGCCGGGTGGAAGTCCAGGCGGTCGAGTTCCTCGCCGAACGCGGTGATGTCCTCGTCCACGACGACCCGCAGCCGGTCGAGGGCCGCCCGCTGTTCGGCCGCGCGCCGCCGACGGTTGCGGCGCACCAGCGTGTACGCGCCGGCCCCGCCCGCCGCCAGCACCACGCCCGCCGTGATCAGCGCGGTCTGCGAGACCCCGCCGCCGTGGTCCGAGGAGCCCCAGCTCGCGGGGGCCGAACCGCCCATGTTCACCAGGGCGCGGTCGGTGAAGTCGGCCAGCTGGGTCCGGGCGTCGCTCTCCGCGCGGACGCTGGTGACCAGGTTCCGTACGGCCGTGCGGGAGAGCACCGAGGAGTCGGCCCGGGCGTCGAAGCGGTCGCCGAGACGGACCGCGTACGCGCCGGTGACGCCGGTGGCGGTGCGCAGGTCCGTGAAGAGGTCCGCCGTGGGGTAGCCGGCCGGCAGGACGGCGATGAACAGCGGCTTGCCGGCGTGCTCGATCTGCTGCTGGAGGGCGTGCGCGTCGGCCTGGGACAGCTGCCCGCTCGCCTCGGGGTCGACGTAGACCGGGCTCTCGCGGAGGGCCTCGGCGACGGCCGACACACTGGTGGCCGCCTCCGCGCGCGGCGCGGCCGCCGTCGGCAGGGCCAGGACGGCGAGCACGAGCGCGGCCACCAGGAGGAGGAGGCTCCGGGCCGATGACACGACCTTCATATGTCGAAACTACCCGAAGCCCGTCAAACCGGTCGGCAGTGCGCGGCGTCGAGCGGACTCAGGCCGCCCGGTACGCCTCCGTCAGCTTCTCCACCGCCGCCCCGTAGCGGCCGGTCAGCAGCAGATGGTCCGCGTCGGCGAAGGGCTTCGCGACCCGCGCCGTGAGACTGTCGCCGGCCTTCTGCTGGACGATCAGCCGGGCCCTGGTCACCAGGGCCCGGCCGGCCTCGCCTGCGCCCGCGCGCTCGGCGGCGGCGGCCGCGAGACGGAGCGCCTTCAGGGTGGCCGTGCCGCCCTGCGGGACCTTGGTCAGCGTCGTCAGACCCCAGCCGTAGGGGTACTGCGGGTCGTAGGCCGTGTCGCCGACGTTGATCGGCAGCTGGGCCTCGGAGCGCGGCCAGGTGACCGGGAGCTGCCCGGTGAAGGCACGACGGCCGTACAGCACGTCGGCCACTCCGTCGCCCTCGGTGCCCGGCAGCCAGCTCGCGACCAGGGCGTCGATCTCCCCGAGCCGGTCGCCGATCAGCTGCGGACGCCCGGAGACGATGAGCACCGCGCACGTCATCGCGGCGCACACCCTGTCCACAGCCGTCCGGTCGGCGGGGTTCAGCTCCAGGTCGTGGCCGTTGCCGACGTCGCCGACGCCCTCGGCGTACGGCGTCTCGCCCACCACGACCACGCCGACGTCATGGCCGGCCAGGGGAGCGGAGGCGTCCTTGGAGTACGTGATCGCACCGCCCGCCCTGCGCATGCCCTCGAGGATCGTGGTGCCGGAGGTGATGTCGCCGGACGCGCCCTGCCAGGTGATCGTCCAGCCGCCGGTCTGGTTGCCGATGTCGTCGGCGTTGGAGCCGGCCACGTAGACCTTCTGGCCCTTCTTCAGGGGCAGCACGCCGCCGTCGTTCTTCAGCAGCACCTGCGAGGCGGCGGCAGCGGCCCGCGCGACGTCGCGGTGGGCGGCGGACCCGATGCGGGAGGCGCCGCTCGTGTCCGCGTACGGCTGCTCGAAGAGACCGAGGCGGAACTTCTGGGCGAGGATGCGGGAGACGGCGTCGTCGAGCCGCCGTTCACTGACGCGGCCGGCCTTCACCTCGGCGATCAGGGTGGCGCTGTACTCCTTGTAGCCGTAGGGCACCATCATCATGTCGACGCCGGCGTCGACGGCGGTGCGCACGCGTGAGGCGTAGTCGCCCGGCAGCTGGTCGACGGCGTTCCAGTCGCTGATCACGAAGCCGTCGAAGCCCATCCGGCCCTTCAGGACGCCGCCCAGCAGGTCGGCGCGGGCGTGCATCTTCACCGGGCCCCGGCCGTCGCCCGCGATGTCGAGGGAGGAGTACGACGGCATGACCGTGCCGACGCCCCGGTCGACCGCCTCCTGGTAGGGCGCGAGGTGGACGGCCTCCAGCTGCCGCCGGGTGACCTCGGTGACGCCCTGGTCGATGGTGTACGCACCGGTGGTCGAGGAGCCGTACGTGGTGCCGCCGTCGCCGACGAAGTGCTTGGCGGTGGCCAGGACCTTGTCGGCGTTCTTCAGGTCGCGGCCGTCGCGGGCCCCCTGGAGGCCCTGGATCACCGTCTCCATGGACTTCACGAGCGCCGGGTCCTCGCCGAAGGCCTCGTAGGAGCGGCCCCAGCGTTCGTCGCGGGTGACGCAGAGGCAGGGCGCGAAGTCCCAGGGGACTCCGGTGGCCCGGACCTCGGCGGCGGTCACCGCGCCGGTGCGGTAGGCGATGCGGGGGTCCCGGGTCGCGCCGATGCCGATGTTGTGCGGCATGACCGTGGCGCCTGCCAGATTGTTGTGGCCGTGCACCGCGTCGACGCCGTAGACCAGCGGGATCTGGAAGCGGGTCGCCTGCGCCCGGAGCTGGAAGGCGTCGATCATCTTCGCCCAGGCCTGCGCGGTGTTGGGCGTCGGCGTGGAGCCGCCGCCGGAGAGAAGGGAGCCGAGGCCGTAGCCGGCGATGTCGGCGGGGGCGGTCATCGCGCCGCGTTCGGCCTGGGTGGTCTGACCGGCCTTCTCCTCCAGGGACATCCGGGAGAGCAGGTCCTTCACGCGCTGCTGCACCGGCAGCCTGGCGTTCAGGTACGGCAGTCCGTGCGCGTCGACGACGACCTGCGGGGTCTCGGCGGGCGGTTTGGCGCCGGTGACGGCCAGTTCCAGCGGGACGGTCTCGGCGGCCTCGGCGGTGCGGTCCTTGAGGGTCGGGACCTCGATCGTGCGGGAGGCCCCGGAGGCGGTGCCCGCAGGGAAGGTGACCGTGCCGGAGACCGGCGTGTAGTCGGCGCCGGCGGACGCGGTGCCGCCCGCGGTCCGGTAGGCGACGGTCACCGGCTGGTCGACGGGGGCCGCGCCGGTGGTGGCGAGGGTGACGCGGACGGCGGCCGAGGCGCCCTCTTTCACCGGGTAGACGGCGGCGTCGGTGGTCACGGACGCGCGCAGCGCCTGGTCGGCGCGGCCGTACAGCTCCACGCCGTCCATGGCGAACGCGCCGCCCCCGCCGGTGGGCAGGGTGACGGCGTAGCCCCACATCTGCGTGAGGCCGAGGATCTGGTCGATGCCGCCGACGGGCTGGTAGTCGGTGCGGTACACGAAGTCGGAGAAGGGGATCTCGATGCGCTTCCAGCCGGTGAAGTCGTCGGTGAACGAGGTCGTCCACAACTCGGACGCCTCGCCGTGGGCGCCGCCGTCCTTGATCTCGAAGCCGACCTTGGCGCCGGTGCCCCGGCCCTCCCACCAGAACCGGATGCCGCGGTGGGCGGACCAGTCGTGGGCGGGTCCGGTCGCGGCGTAGTCGTGGGTGAAGCCTCCCCAGCCGCTGATCGCGTAGGCGCCGGCGAGGACCTTCTGGCCGTCGGGGGCGTCGGGCCGTTCCGCGAGCCGCAGCGTGGGCGGGTCGTCGGCGTCGCTGCCCCAGGTGAAGATGCCCTCGGCGGGCTGGGCGGCGAACGGCACCTCACCCTCGAAACGGTCGACGGGGGCAGGGGCGGGATCGTCGGCGGCGCGGGAGGCGGCCGGTGTCAGCAGGGCGGCGAACAAGGCGGTGGAGACGAGCAGGGCCGTTCTCGGTACGGACCGATCCCTTGGCATAGGAATTCCCTCGGCTCTCGGGTCTCTGGGGCACGTCGGGCACGCTCAGTTCACTCATGACTTAGATCACGCCGTGAGTTAACTGGGGCCGCGCACCGCCGTCAAGACGTCCCGTCAGGACAGCGGGACGCCCCGGCCTCCCTGCGCCGCCGGGACGTCCCGCCGGCCCCGGTCACTCCGCCGGCGTCACGCTCGCCCTGAGCAGTCCGTAGGTGTACGCGTCCTCCAGTGCCTGCCAGGACGCGGCGATCACGTTCTCCGCGACGCCCACCGTGGACCACTCCCCCGCACCGTCCGTCGTGGAGATCAGGACGCGGGTGGTGGACTGGGTGCCGTGGACGCCCTCGAGGATGCGGACCTTGTAGTCGACCAGCTCCAGCTTGGCCAGCTGCGGGTAGATCTTCTCCAGCGCCACCCGCAGCGCGCGGTCGAGGGCGTTGACCGGGCCGTTGCCCTCCGCCGTGGCGACGATCCGCTCGCCCTTGGCGTAGAGCTTGACGGTGGCCTCGTTGGCGTGGCTGCCGTCGGGGCGGTCCTCGACGATGGCCCGCCAGGACTCCACCTCGAAGTACTTCAGCGGGCGGCCCTCGACCTCCGCGCGCAGCAGCAGCTCGAAGGAGGCGTCCGCCGCCTCGTAGGTGTAGCCCCGGAGCTCGCGCTCCTTGACCCGCTCGACGACCCGGCCGACCAGCTCGCGGTCGCCGCCGAGGTCGACGCCGAGCTCCTTGCCCTTGAGCTCGATCGAGGCGCGGCCGGCCATGTCGGACACCAGCATCCGCATGGTGTTGCCGACCTGCTCGGGGTCGATGTGCTGGTACAGGTCGGGGTCGACCTTGATGGCCGAGGCGTGCAGACCGGCCTTGTGGGCGAAGGCCGAGACGCCGACGTACGGCTGGTGCGTGGACGGGGTGAGGTTGACGACCTCGGCGATCGCGTGCGAGATCCGCGTCATCTCGCGCAGCCTCCCCTCGGGCAGCACCTTCTTGCCGTACTTCAGCTCCAGGGCCGCGACCACCGGGAAGAGGTTCGCGTTGCCGACCCGTTCGCCGTAGCCGTTCGCCGTGCACTGCACATGCGTCGCGCCCGCGTCCACCGCGGCCAGCGTGTTCGCCACCGCGCACCCGGTGTCGTCCTGGGCGTGGATGCCGAGCCGGGCGCCGGTGTCGGCGAGGACGGTGGAGACGACTGCCTGCACCTGGCCCGGGAGCATGCCGCCGTTGGTGTCGCACAGCACGACCACGTCGGCGCCCGCCTCGGCGGCGGCCCGCACGACCGCCTTCGCGTACTCGGGGTTCGCGCGGTAGCCGTCGAAGAAGTGCTCGCAGTCGACGAAGACCCGGCGGCCCTCGCCCTTCAGGAAGGACACGGTGTCGCTCACCATGGCGAGGTTCTCGTCCAGCGTGGTGCGCAGGGCCAGCTCCACGTGCCGGTCGTGGGACTTCGCGACCAGGGTGATCACTCCCGCGCCCGACTCCAGCAGCGCCCTGACCTGCGGGTCCTCCGCCGCCTTCGCGCCGGCCCGGCGGGTCGCGCCGAAGGCGACCAGCTGGGCGTGCCTGAAGTCGATCTCCTCCTGCGCGCGGGCGAAGAACTCGGTGTCGCGCGGGTTGGCGCCGGGCCAGCCGCCCTCGATGAAGCCCACTCCGAAGTCGTCCAGGTGACGGGCGATGGCCAGCTTGTCGGCGACGGTGAGGTTGATGCCCTCACGCTGGGCGCCGTCCCGCAGGGTGGTGTCGAAGACGTGGAACGAATCGTCGAGTTCGCTGGTTGCGGTCATGGTCTGAAGACTCCTGTGTTGGACCTCGGTCGTTACCGGAATGACCGGCTCCACCATCCCCCCATGCTCCCTCGCGCTCTCGCTCCCGGCTGTGGGTGGTGCCAGAAAAGCGAAAAACCCCTCGCGGGTGCGAGAGGTCTGCGCGCGGGTCGAGGACGACGAGGGCCGCCCGTACCTGGTCGTACGTGGCGGTCACTGCGGACCGGCGCGCCTGCTGCCAATAATCGTGGCGAACGAGAGCACGGGGGAAGTCTGGCACAGTCCGTCCGCGTGCTCACCCGGTGTCTCAGGATGCGAGCGGCGTGTGCCCGGACGTCGGCCGGGGGCCGGCGGCCGGGCCCGCGGAAGGCGAGGGGGCCGCGCCGGACGTCATGTCCGGCGCGGCCCCGCCCGGCCCGGTGGGGGCGTGCGGCGGGTCAGCCGAGCCGGTGCATCCAGCCGTGCTTGTCCTCGGCCGTGCCGCGCTGGATGTCCAGCAGGGCCTGCCGCAGCCTGAGGGTGACCTCGCCGGGCTCGCCGCCCGACTGCTGCCACTCGCCGCCGGTGCGCTTGACCGTGCCCACCGGAGTGATCACGGCGGCGGTGCCGCAGGCGAAGACCTCCGTCAGGGTGCCGTCGGCGGAGTCCTGCTGCCACTGGTCGACGGAGATGCGGCCCTCCGCGGCCTCGTAGCCGAGGTCGCGGGCGACGGCGAGGAGGCTGTCACGGGTGACGCCCTCCAGGATGGAACCGGTGAGGGACGGCGTGACGATCTTGTCGCCGTACACGAAGTACAGGTTCATGCCGCCGAGCTCCTCGACCCACGTGCGCTCGACCGCGTCGAGGTAGCAGACCTGGGCGCAGCCCTGCGCGGCGGCCTCGGCCTGGGCGAGCAGCGAGGCGGCGTAGTTGCCGCCCGTCTTGGCGTCGCCCATGCCGCCCGGGACGGCACGCACGTGGTCCTCGGAGACCCAGATGGAGACCGGCTTCACGCCGCCGGGGAAGTAGGCGCCGGCCGGCGAGGCGATGACGAGGAAGAGGTACTCGTTGGCGGGCTTGACTCCCAGGCCGACCTCGGTCGCGATCATGAAGGGCCGCAGGTAGAGGGACTCCTCGCCGCCGTGCGCGGGCACCCAGTCCAGGTCCTGGGCGACGAGCGCGTCGCACGCCTCGATGAACGTCTCGACCGGCAGCTCGGGCATGGCGAGCCGACGGGCGGAGCGCTGGAAGCGCTTGGCGTTCTGGTCCGGCCGGAAGGTGGCGACGGAGCCGTCGGGGCGGCGGTACGCCTTCAGGCCCTCGAAGATCTCCTGCGCGTAGTGCAGGACGTTGGTGGCCGGGTCGAGGGGGATCGGCGCGTACGGAACGAGCTGGCCGTCGTGCCAGCCGCGGCCCTCGGTCCACTTGATCGTCACCATGTGGTCGGTGAAGTGGCGGCCGAAGCCGGGGTTCGCCAGGATCGCCTGCCGCTCGGCGGCGGAGGTGGGGCTGGCGGAGGGCTTGAGCTCGATCGTGGGCGTCGTCATGAGTGGTTGTCCTTCACCGGTTGTGTAGTGACGGGCCGCGCTCACGTCCGTACGGCCGGTGGCCGGTGGTAGGACGTCCGAGCATTCCCTCATACCGCGGCTCCGCGTTCGATTATCGCAAGAGGTGGACGAGGACCGGAAAACGGCGTGAATGCGACCCAGGGTTGATGGTGACACCCGGCGGGGGACATGCGGAAGCCGCCGGGCGCGCTTGCGACCCGGCGGCTTCGAGGCTCTCGAGCGGCGCGGGTCAGCCGGCTACTCGTACGGAGAGCGCGTCGCCGATCTCGGAGGTGCTGCGCGCGGGCAGCGAGCCGCGCTCCCCGAGGTCCGCGGAGACGGCGTCCTCGATACGGACGGCCTCGGCCTCGTAGCCGAGGTGGCGCAGGAGCAGGGCGACGGACAGGACCGTGGCGGTGGGGTCGGCCTTGCCCTGGCCCGCGATGTCCGGGGCCGAGCCGTGCACCGGCTCGAACATGGACGGGAACTCGCCGGACGGGTTGATGTTCCCGCTGGCGGCGACGCCGATGCCGCCGGAGACGGCAGCGGCGAGGTCGGTGATGATGTCGCCGAAGAGGTTGTCGGTGACGACGACGTCGAACCGCGCCGGGTCGGTCACCAGGTAGATGGTGGCCGCGTCGACGTGGATGTAGTCGGTGGTGACCTCGGGGAACTCCTCGGCCACCTGGTTGAAGACGTTCGTCCACAGGTGGCCGGCGAAGGCCAGCACGTTGTTCTTGTGGACGAGCGTGAGCTTCTTGCGGGGTCGGGCCTGCGCGCGGGCGAAGGCGTCGCGGACCACGCGCTCGACGCCGAACGCCGTGTTGACGGAGACCTCGGTGGCGACCTCGTGCGGGGTGCCCTTGCGGATCGTGCCGCCGTTGCCGGTGTACGGGCCCTCGGTGCCCTCGCGGACGACGACGAAGTCGATCTCGGGCTGACCGGCCAGCGGGGTGGCCACGCCGGGCAGGAGCTTCGACGGACGCAGGTTCACGTGGTGGTCGAAGGCGAAGCGCAGCTTGAGCAGGAAGCCCCGCTCCAGGACTCCGGAGGGGACGCTCGGGTCGCCGATCGCGCCGAGCAGGATCGCGTCGTGCTGCTTGAGCGCGTCCACGTCCTCGTCGGTGAGGGTCTCACCGGTGGCGTGGTAGCGCCGGGCGCCGAAGTCGTACTCCTTGGTCTCCAGCTTCACGTCCTGCGGGAGGACGGCGGAGAGGACCTTGAGACCTTCGGCCACGACCTCCTGGCCGATGCCGTCACCGGGGATCACTGCGAGATTGAGGCTGCGAGACATGCGGGAACCCTACTCCTCGTCCCAGGTGATGACACGGACCGTCCGTCATCCGGACAGCGGCGCGGCGGTGCACCCGACGGGACGGGGCGGGAGGCGGTGAGAGGTCGAGGTGCGGCGCGGGGCCCGAAGTCCCGTTCGGACGCCCGCGCCGCACCCCGTGCGGGTGCGGCTCCCGGACTGCGGGGCGGACCGGCTCAGTGGCCGGTCTCGCCTCCGTTGTCGCGGCGGTCGAGGGCGCGCTGCAGGGCGGCGGCGGCGTTCTTGCGGTCGGACTCGCTCGTACGGGAGACGTGACGGACTCGGCGGCGGACGGTCGTCTCGGCCATGGGAAATCGACTCCTTCGAAATCCAGGGAGTGCCTGAGGGGTTGCGAGACGCCGGAAGGGGCGGGGAGCGGACCGCAGGGGTTGCCTGCACGAGGCCCGGCTCACGACCGCCATTCGCTTGATCGAGCGAGACGTTCGGCTCCTACAAAGCTAAGCGAGGAGCGCGCGCCTGTCTCTACAATTACTCGGACTTCCTACTATCTGAGACGGCCGTCGATCGGACGGCCGACGCCAAGACCTCACCGAAGCCCACGGGGTCCTCCGTCCACGGCAGGCGGCCCGCCCCCTCCAGAGTGACCCGGCGCACGTGGGGCAGGGCGCGCCCCGGCGAGTCGACCGCCGAGCGGGGCCGGATGCCGCGGGCCCCGTCGACGATCAGCACGGGCCTCTCGAGCCGTCGGCAGGCCGCGGGCAGTGTGCCGAACGGGCCGGGTCCGGGGAAGACCGGCCCGTTCGGGGTAACGCGTGTGCGCTGTTGCGCCGTCAGCCCATGTGCGGGTAGGCGTAGTCGGTCGGCGGGACCAGCGTCTCCTTGATGGCGCGGGTCAGCGTCCAGCGCATCAGGTTCTGCGGGGCGCCGGCCTTGTCGTCGGTGCCGGAGGCGCGGCCGCCGCCGAAGGGCTGCTGGCCGACGACGGCGCCGGTCGACTTGTCGTTGATGTAGAAGTTGCCCGCCGCGTAGCGCAGCTTCTCCATCGTGTACGCGGCGGCGGCGCGGTCGTTCGCGATGACCGAGCCGGTGAGCGCGTAGTCCGAGACCGACTCCATCTGGGTCAGCATCGCGTCGTACGCCTCCGCCGAACTGTCGTCGTAGACGTGCACGGCGAGGAACGGGCCGAAGTACTCGGTGGTGAAGACCTCGTTCTCCGGGTCGGTGCACTCGACGACGGTCGGGCGCACGAACCAGCCCACCGAGTCGTCGTAGGTACCGCCCGCGACGATCGTGCAGGCCGGGTCCGCCTCGGCGCGGTCGATGGCCGCCTTGTTCTTGGCGAAGGAACGCTCGTCGATGACCGCGCCGATGAAGTGCGACAGGTCGGTGACGTCGCCCATGGTGAGGCTGTCGACCTCGGCCGCGAACTCCTCCTTGAAGCCGGAGTTCCAGATCGACGCCGGGATGTAGGCCCGGGAGGTCGCGCTGCACTTCTGGCCCTGGTACTCGAAGGCGCCCCGGGTGAGGGCCGTCTTCAGCACGGCGCGGTCGGCGCTCGGGTGGGCGACGACGAAGTCCTTGCCGCCGGTCTCGCCGACCAGACGCGGGTAGGTGCGGTACTTCTCGATGTTGGCGCCGACCGTCTTCCACAGGTGCTGGAAGGTCTTCGTGGAGCCGGTGAAGTGGATGCCGGCGAGGTCGCGGTGGTTCAGGGCGACCTCGGAGACCTCCAGGCCGTCGCCGGTGACCAGGTTGATGACGCCCTTCGGCAGCCCGGCCTCCTCCAGCAGGCGCATCAGCAGCACGGCGGCGTGCGTCTGCGTCGGGGACGGCTTCCACACGACCACGTTGCCCATCAGCGCGGGCGCGGTCGGCAGATTGCCCGCGATCGCCGTGAAGTTGAACGGCGTGATCGCGTAGACGAAGCCCTCGAGCGGGCGGTGGTCGAGACGGTTCCAGACGCCCGGGGAGTTGGCCGGGGGCTGCTCGGCCAGGATCTGGCGGGCGTAGGCCACGTTGAAGCGCCAGAAGTCGACGAGTTCGCAGGGGCAGTCGATCTCCGCCTGCTGGGCGGTCTTCGACTGGCCGAGCATGGTGGACGCGGCCAGCGTCTCCCGCCAGGGGCCGGCCAGCAGTTCCGCGGCGCGCAGGATGATCGCGGCACGGTCGTCGAAGGCCATCGCGCGCCAGGCGGGAGCGGCGGCGAGGGCCGCGTCGACGGCGTCCTGGGCGTCCTGGCGCGTGGCGTTGGCGTACGTGCCGAGGCGGGACTTGTGGTGGTGCGGCTGGACGACGTCGAAACGCTCTCCGCCGCCCATCCGCCGCTCGCCGCCGATGGTGCAGGGCAGGTCGATCGGGTTGTCGGCCAGTTCCTTGAGCTTGGCCTCCAGCCGGGCCCGCTCGGGCGAGCCGGGGGCGTAGCCGTGCACCGGCTCGTTGACGGGGGTGGGGACCTGGGTCACAGCGTCCATGAGGTCGGTAACTCCTTACTGAGCGTGTTGCGAGCGGGGGTGGGCTCAGCCCTTGCTGACCATCGAGCGCACGAAGAAGCGCAGGTTCGCCGGCTTCTCCGCGAGCCGGCGCATGAAGTAGCCGTACCAGTCGGTGCCGTAGGCGGTGTAGACGCGCATGCGGTGTCCTTCGGCGGCGAGTCGCAGATGCTCGTCGCTCCTGATCCCGTACAGCATCTGGAACTCGTACTCGTCGGGCTTGCGGCCGGCCTTGCGCGCGAGCTCCTGACCGATGGAGATCAGGCGCGGGTCGTGGGAGCCGATCATCGGGTACCCCTCGCCCTCCATCAGGGTCCGCAGGATCCGCACGTACGCCTTGTCGATCTCGTGCCGGTCCTGGTGGGCGACCTCGGCGGGCTCCTTGTAGGCGCCCTTCACCAGCCGCACCCGGCTGCCGCTCGCGGCGAGCCGGCGGGCGTCGGCCTCGGTGCGGAAGAGGTAGGCCTGGATGACGCAGCCGGTCTGCGGGAAGTCCTTCCGCAGTTCCTCGTGGACGGCGAACATCGAGTCGAGGGTGGTGTGGTCCTCGGCGTCGAGGGTGACGGTGGTGCCGATTGCGGCGGCGGCCTCGACGACCGGACGGACGTTGGCGAGGGCCAGTTCGTGGCCGCCGGGGAGCGCCTGCCCGAACATGGACAGCTTCACGGACGTCTCCACCCGCTCGCCGAGCTCGAGCTCCCCCAGCCGGTCGACCAGCGCCAGGTAGGCGTCCCGGGCGGCGAAGGCCTGCTCGGGGGTGGTGATGTCCTCGCCGACGACGTCCATCGTCAGCTCCAGACCCCGGCCGGTGAGCTCTTCGATGATCGGGACGACGTCGTCGACCGTCTCGCCGGGGATGAAGCGGTCGACGACCTGTTTCGTCACCGGGGCCGCCGAGATCATGCGTCGCATCCGGTCGCTGCGCGACGCGGCGAGAATCACGGGACCCAGCACGGGGCACCTCCACAGACCAGCAGACAGAACCACCGTGAAACCTAAGGATCCCTCCGATCGTGGGCCATCGACAGCTGTCACGCATCCGTGCCGCAGATCTCAGACAGATGTATGAAGCGCGGTCGCGCGTGGGGGAGAATGCCCCGGTGACGTCGGATTACCGGGACCATCGGGGCGACTACCAGGAGCTCGTCGACGAGCTCTCCGAGCTGCTGGGCGCCCCCGCGACCCTGGAGAACCGCGACTTCGAGCTCCTCGCCTTCGGCGCGTACGCGAGCGAGGACGAGCTGGACGAGTCGGCGCTGGACCCGGTCCGCACCCGCTCGATCCTGACCCGGCGTTCCACCTCCGCCGTCCGCGCCTGGTTCGAGGGCTTCGGCATCACGCGCGCGACGGGCCCGGTGCGGATCCCGCCCACGCCGGAGGCCGGCGTGCACCGGGGCCGCGTCTGCCTTCCCGTACGGCATCGGGGGGTCGTCCTCGGTTACGTCTGGCTGCTGGACGACGATCCCGGGCCCTCCGACGCGCAGCTCGCCTCGGCGATGGAGGTGACCGCCCGGATCGGCGCCCTGCTCGCCGACGAGGCCCGGCACGGCGCCGATCTCACCCGGGAGCTGCGGGCGGTCCTCGCGGCGCAGCCGGGCTGGCCGCGCGACATGGCGGTCGCGGAGCTGCGCACGGCGCTCGGGGCCCGCGCGGACGGCCCCCACACGGTGGTGTGCGTGACCCCCTGGCCCTCCGCCGATCCGGACGACGCGCCTTCGCTGCGCACCCTGCCCGGGGCGACGGCGTGGTGCACGGTGCCGTGGGGGACGGCGTCGCGGTCGCTGGCGCTGCTGGTGCGGCTGCGCTCGGCGGACGTCCTCGCCCCCGCGGCGTCGGCGGCGGTCCGGCTGCGGGAGCGGGCGCCGGAGGCGGCCGCGGGCGTGGCCGCGGGGCGGGTCGGTCTGGCGGAGCTCGGGGCCGCGTGGGAGGAGGCGTCGGCGTCGGCGCGGGCCGCCCTCGCCGAGCCCCGCCTCGGGCCGGTCGCGCTCTGGTCGTCCATCGGCCCGTACCGTCTGCTCACCTCGCTCCCCCCGGGAAGCGTCCATGACCCCGCCGTACGGGTACTGGCCTCCCCCGCCCACCACGAACTGGCCCGCACGGCCGAGGTCTATCTCGACTGCGCGGGCCAGGCCGGCCGCACGGCCGCCGCACTGGGCATCCACCGGCAGACGCTGTACTACCGGCTGTCGCGGGTGGAGCAGCTGACGGGCCTGGACCTGGACGACGGCGAGGACCGGCTGCTGCTGCACATGACGCTGAAGGCGGCCCGGCTGTAGCGGCCGGCCGTAGCGCTCGCGACGCCTCTGCGCTCAGTTCTTCGCCGCGCCCGCGATCACCCGCCGCAGCCCCTCCGTGAGCTGCGCCGCGTCCGTCGCCGTGGCCGGGTCGAACAGCCACTGGACCATGAGCCCGTTGAGGAGGGTCTGGTAGAAGCGGCCCTCCGTGTCGACGGTCTCCTTGTCGAGCTCGGCCTCCGGGACGCCGTTGAACATGGGCACGATCCCCGACCGGCCCTCCTCCTGCGCCGCGGCCAGCAGCTTGCGCACCTCGGGGAGCCGGTCGCCCTGGACGACGAGCTCGAAGCTCAGCAGCCAGATCGCGCGCGTCCGCGGCACCGAGCCGATGATGCTCGCCCACACCTCCTGGAAGCGTTCCAGCGATCCCGCGGGCGCAGTCGCCTCGCCGCCCCCGCCCCAGCCCGGGTCGAAGTCGTCGCCGGCGCTCTCGATCAACGAGACGTACGCCTGCACCAGCAGGGCGTCCTTGGAGCCGTAGTGGTAGCCGATCGACGCCAGATTGGTCCCCGACTCCTTGACGACGTCCCGCGCGGTCGTCCGCAGGAACCCCTTCTCCAGCAGGCAGCGTTTGGCGCCTTCGAGCAGATCCTCACGATGTCCCATGCCGTCACCCTATCCCCGATCCATACGAGCGTCCTATACGCATGACTTATACAGTCGTTCTAGACAAGCGTTTAAGACGCCCGTACAGTCCCTGTCATGACGAACCCGACGAGCACTGTCACCGCCCCGGCGCCCCGCGCCGGCCGCCGCGAATGGACCGCCCTCGGCGTGCTGATGCTTCCGCTGCTCCTGGTCTCCATGGACGTCTCCGTCCTCTACTTCGCGATCCCGGCGATCAGCGCGGATCTCGAGCCGAGCGGCACCCAGCAGCTGTGGATCTTCGACATCTACGCGTTCGTCCTCGCGGGCCTGCTGATGACGATGGGCTCCCTGGGCGACCGCATCGGCCGGCGCCGGCTGCTGCTGATCGGCGCCGCCGCCTTCGGCGCCGCCTCGCTGATCGCGGCCTACGCGGGCAGCGCCGAGACCCTGATCGCGGCCCGCGCGGTCCTCGGTATCGGCGGCGCGACCCTGATGCCCTCGACGATGGCCCTGATCCGCACGATGTTCACCGACCCCGGCCAGCGCGCCAAGGCGATCGGCCTGTGGTCCGGGGTGATGACGGGCGGCATCGCGCTCGGCTCCGTGATGAGCGGCGTGCTGGTCGAGTACTTCTGGTGGGGCTCGGTCTTCCTGGTCAACCTGCCCGCGATGGCCCTGCTGCTCGTCCTCGGCCCGGTCCTGCTGCCGGAGTCGCGCGACCCCGCCCCGGGCCGCTTCGACTGGCCGAGCGTCCCGCTGTCGATGGCCGCGGTGCTCCCCGTGATCTACGGCCTGAAGGAGATCACGTCCGAGGGCCGGCACACCGAGTACGTCCTCTCGGTCGCCGTGGGCCTGCTCTTCGCGGCCCTCTTCGTCCACCGTCAGCGCACGGCGGCAGACCCGATGATCTCCCCGGCCCTGTTCCGCGGACACGGGTTCGCGGCGGCGCTCGTCCTCAACCTGGTCTCCGCGTTCGGCATGATGGGCTCGGCGTTCTTCACCACCCAGTACCTGCAGTCCGTGCTCGGCAAGAGCGCGCTGGAGGCGGCCCTGTGGGCGCTGCTCCCGGCCGTGCCGATCGGGATGGCCGGGCCCGTCGCCACCACCCTGGTCCAACGGGGCGTCAACCGCGCGTACGTCGTGACGGCCGGCTTCACGGTCGCGGCGGCCGGCTACGCCCTGCTGGCCCTCGCCGGCGCCGACTCGATGTGGCTCGTGCTGACCGCGTGCGCCGTCCTCGCCTCCGGGATCGTCATGGTCCTCTCCCAGATGACGGACCTGGCGCTGAGCTCGGCCCCGACCGAACGAGCGGGCTCCGCGTCCGCCCTGCTGGAGACCGGCACCGAGTTCGGCGGCGCCCTCGGCATGGCGGTCCTCGGCTCCATCGGCACCGCCCTCTACCGCCACGGCATCCCGGCCTCGGCCCCGGCGGAGGCCCGCGAGACCCTCGGCGGCGCCCTGGCGGTGGCCGCCCGTCTCCCGGGGCGCACGGGAGACGCCCTGGCCACGACGGCCCGCGAGGCCTTCACCCACGGCATGCAGGGCGCGGCGATCGCCGGCGCGCTGATCCTCGCCGGCGCGGCGGCAGCGGCCTCACTGACGCTGCGCAGGATCCGCGTCGACGACAAGTGAGGGCCTCTGTGCACAGAACGCCGGACGGGCTGAGATTCTCAGCCCGTCCGGCGTGTGAGGACGAGGCCCCTTCAGGGCCGAAGCGAGGGCCCGGGGACCGCAGCCCCCGGTGCGTGCGGCACCCTCAGACGAGGTTCACCGCACGAGCGGACGTCGCGCCGATCTCCTCCGCGACCTCCGCCAGCACACCCGCGGGCACCGTGTCGTCCACGGTCAGGACGGCCAGCGCCTCGCCGCCCACCGCGGCCCGGGCGACCTGCATGCCGGCGATGTTGATCCCGGCCTCGCCGAAGACCCGGCCGACGGTTCCGACGACGCCCGGCCGGTCCTCGTACTTGAGGACGACCATGTGGTCGGCGAGCGCGAGGTCGACGTCGTACTCGCCGACCGCGACGATCTTCTGCAGGTGCTTGGGGCCGGCCAGCGTGCCGGAGACCGACACCTCCTCGCCGTCCGAGAGCGTGCCGCGCACGGTGACGACGTTGCGGTGGTCGGCCGACTCCGAGCTGGTCGTCAGCCGCACCTCGACACCACGCTCCTGCGCGAACAGCGGGGCGTTGACGTAGGACACCGTCTCGTCGACGACGTCCTCGAAGACGCCCTTGAGAGCCGACAGCTCCAGGACCTTCACGTCGTGCTGGGTGATCTCGCCGTACACCTCGACGTCGAGACGGACCGCGACCTCGCCCGCCAGCGCGGTGAAGATCCGGCCGAGCCGCTCGGCGAGGGGCAGACCCGGCTTGACGTCCTCGGCGATGACACCGCCCTGCACGTTCACCGCGTCGGGGACGAGCTCACCGGCGAGCGCGAGGCGCACCGACCGCGCGACCGCGATGCCGGCCTTCTCCTGCGCCTCGTCGGTCGACGCGCCGAGGTGCGGAGTGGCCACGACCTGGTCGAACTCGAACAGCGGGGAGTCCGTGCAGGGCTCCTTCGCGTACACGTCGAGGCCGGCGCCGGCGACCCGGCCCTCCTTCAGCGCCGAGTACAGCGCCTCCTCGTCGACGATCCCGCCGCGGGCGGCGTTGACGATGCGCACGCTCGGCTTGACCTTGCGCAGCGCCTCGTCGCCGATCAGACCGACCGTCTCGGGGGTCTTCGGCAGGTGGACGGTGATGAAGTCGGCGACCTCGAGCAGCTCGTCCAGCGACAGGACCTTCACGCCCATCTGCGCGGCGCGCGCGGGCTGCACGTAGGGGTCGTAGGCGACGACCTTCATACCGAAGCCGGACATCCGCTGCGCGACGAGCGCGCCGATGCGGCCGAGGCCGACGACGCCGAGCGTCTTCTCGGCCAGCTCGACGCCGGTGTACTTGCTGCGCTTCCACTCGCCGTTCTTCAGCGCGGCGTTGGCCTGCGGAATGTGGCGGGCGGTGGCGAGCAGCAGACCGCAGGCCAGCTCGGCGGCGGTCACGATGTTCGAGGTGGGGGCGTTGACGACCATCACGCCGGCCTTGGTGGCGGCGGAGACGTCGACGTTGTCCAGGCCGACGCCGGCTCGTGCGACGACCTTCAGCTTGTTCGCGGCGGCGATCGCCTCGGCGTCGACCTTGGTGGCCGAGCGGATCAGGATCGCGTCGACGTCGGCGATGGCCGGGAGCAGTTCAGCTCGGTCCGCTCCGTTGCAGTGCCGGATCTCGAAGTCCGGGCCAAGCGCGTCCACGGTCGCGGGCGACAGCTCTTCAGCGATGAGTACGACAGGTTTCGAGCTCACGTGAGTCCTCACAAGTCCAGAGCGTGCGGACGGCCGTCCCGACGGCCGCAGGCGGAGGAGGGGCTAGCCGCGTGGAAGACGCACGACGCTGTGGGCCTGAACGCGTATATAGGCAGCAGTGTAGTGCTGCGGCGGAGGTCGCCTCGTGCCTCCGCGGAAGGATCACCCGTCCGTGGGTGGACGGGATGGACAACGGGGCCGGAGCAGTGCGCTCCGGCCCCTGTCCTCGAGGCCTAGGCCTCTTCGTCGACCCAGCTCATCAGCTTGCGGAGCTGCTTGCCGGTGGTCTCCAGCAGGTGCTCGGAGTCCTGCTGCTTGTACTCGTTGTACTTCTTCAGACCGCCGTGGTACTCGGCCATCCACTCACGCGCGAAGGTGCCGTCCTGGATCTCGGCGAGGACCTTCTTCATCTCCGCCTTGGTGGCGTCCGTGATGATCCGCGGACCGGTGACGTAGTCGCCCCACTCGGCGGTCTCGGAGACCGACCAGCGCATCTTCTCCAGGCCGCCCTCGTACATCAGGTCGACGATCAGCTTCAGCTCGTGGAGGCACTCGAAGTACGCGATCTCCGGCTGGTAGCCCGCCTCGGTCAGCGTCTCGAAACCGGCCTTGACCAGGGCGGCCGTACCACCGCAGAGGACGGCCTGCTCACCGAACAGGTCGGTCTCGGTCTCCTCGGTGAAGGTCGTCTTGATGACGCCGGCGCGGGTGCCGCCGATGCCCTTGGCGTAGGACAGCGCCAGCGCGAAGGCGTTGCCGGTGGCGTCCTGCTCGACGGCGGCGATGCACGGAACGCCGCGGCCTTCCTCGTACTGACGGCGCACCAGGTGGCCGGGGCCCTTCGGGGCGACCATGCAGACGTCGATGCCGGCCGGGGGCTTGATGAAGTCGAAGCGGATGTTCAGACCGTGGCCGAAGAACAGCGCGTCGCCGTCCTGGAGGTTGTCCTTGATGGACTCCTCGTAGACCTGGGCCTGGATCGGGTCCGGCACCAGGATCATGATGACGTCGGCCTCGGCGGCGGCCTCGGCCGGGGTGACCACGCGCAGGCCCTGCTCCTCGGCCTTGGCCTTGGACTTGGAGCCCTCGTGCAGACCGACGCGGACGTCGACACCGGAGTCACGGAGCGACAGGGCGTGGGCGTGGCCCTGGCTGCCGTAGCCGATGACCGCGACCTTGCGGCCCTGGATGATGGACAGGTCGGCGTCGGCGTCGTAGAACAGCTCGGCCACTTTGGGTTCTCTCCTTGAGTGCAGGTGGTACGTCCCACCGTATGACGGAGGGCGGAAGGTAGGTCTCGGGGTCTCGGCATACGGGCGGCCGATGACGTCGGCCGCCCGTTCCCATACTTATGCCGACCGGTCGAGGGCGCGCAGCGAGCGGTCCGTGATCGAACGGGCGCCCCGGCCGATCGCGATCGTGCCGGACTGGACCAGCTCCTTGATGCCGTACGGCTCCAGCATCTTGAGCATGGCGGTGAGCTTGTCGTTGCTGCCGGTGGCCTCGATGGTCACGGCCTCCGGGGAGACGTCGACGGTCTTGGCGCGGAACAGCTGGACGATCTCGACGATCTGCGAGCGCGTCTCGTTGTCGGCGCGCACCTTCACCAGAACGAGTTCGCGGTGAACGGCCTGTCCCGGCTCCAGTTCGACGATCTTCAGCACCTCGACGAGCTTGTTGAGCTGCTTGGTGACCTGCTCCAGCGGCAGCGCGTCGACGCTCACCACGATCGTGATGCGGGAGATGTCGGCGTGCTCGGTGACGCCGACGGCGAGCGAGTCGATGTTGAAGCCCCGGCGGGAGAACAGGGCGGCGATCCGGGCCAGGATGCCCGGCTTGTTCTCCACCAGGACGGAGAGCGTGTGCTTGGACATGTCTTCTTACGTCTCTCTCGCTCAGTCGTCTTCGTTGTCGCCGAAGTCGGGGCGGACGTCCCGGGCGGCCAGGATCTCGTCGTTGGAGGTGCCGGCGGCGACCATCGGCCACACCATCGCGTCCTCGTGGACGATGAAGTCGACGACGACGGGACGGTCGTTGACGGAGTTCGCCTCCTCGATGACCTTGTCGAGGTCGTCCGGGGACTCACAGCGGATCGCGTAGCAGCCCATGGCCTCCGACAGCTTCACGAAGTCGGGGACGCGGGTGCCCCGGGCCTGCGGGTTGACGTCGTTCGGGCCGGAGTGCAGCACGGTGTTGGAATAGCGCTGGTTGTAGAACAGGGTCTGCCACTGGCGGACCATCCCGAGGGCGCCGTTGTTGATGATGGCGACCTTGATCGGGATGTTGTTCAGGGCGCAGGTGGTGAGTTCCTGGTTGGTCATCTGGAAGCAGCCGTCGCCGTCGATCGCCCAGACCGTCTGGCCGGGCGCGCCCGCCTTGGCGCCCATCGCGGCCGGCACCGCGTAGCCCATCGTGCCCGCACCGCCGGAGTTCAGCCAGGTGGCGGGCTTCTCGAACTGGACGAAGTGCGCGGACCACATCTGGTGCTGGCCGACGCCCGCCGCGAAGATCGTGCCTTCGGGGGCGAGCTGTCCGATGCGCTCGATGACGTGCTGCGGGGAGAGCGAACCGTCGGCGGGCTGGTCGTAGCCGAGCGGGTAGGTGTCGCGCCAGCGGCTCAGGTCCTTCCACCAGGCGGTGTAGTCGCCCTGCTGCCCCTCGCTGTGCTCCTTCTGGACGGCCTGGACCAGGTCCGCGATGACCTCGCGCGCGTCGCCGACGATCGGGACGTCGGCGGCGCGGTTCTTGCCGATCTCCGCCGGGTCGATGTCCGCATGGACGATCTTGGCGTGCGGCGCGAAGCTGTCCAGCTTGCCGGTGACGCGGTCGTCGAAGCGGGCGCCGAGCGCGATGATCAGGTCGGCCTTCTGCAGACCGGTGACGGCGGCCACCGAGCCGTGCATGCCGGGCATCCCCAGGTGCTGCGGGTGGCCGTCGGGGAAGGCGCCCAGCGCCATCAGCGTGGTGGTGACGGGCGCGCCGGTCAGCTCGGCGAGGACCTTCAGCTCCGCCGTGGCGCCGGCCTTCAGGACACCGCCGCCGACGTAGAGGATCGGCCGCTTGGCGGCGGTGATCAGCTTCGCGGCCTCGCGGATCTGCTTGGCGTGCGGCTTGGTCACCGGACGGTAGCCGGGCAGGTCCATGGTGGGCGGCCAGGAGAACGTGGTCTTCGCCTGGAGGGCGTCCTTGGCGATGTCGACCAGGACCGGGCCCGGCCGGCCGGTGGAGGCGATGTGGAAGGCCTGCGCGATGACCTGCGGGATGTCCTCGGCCTTGGTGACCAGGAAGTTGTGCTTGGTGATCGGCATGGTGATGCCGACGATGTCCGCCTCCTGGAAGGCGTCCGTGCCGATCGCCTTGGACGCGACCTGCCCGGTGATCGCCACGAGCGGCACCGAGTCCATGTGAGCGTCGGCGATCGGGGTCACCAGGTTGGTGGCGCCGGGTCCGGAAGTCGCCATGCAGACGCCGACCCGGCCGGTGGCCTGGGCGTAGCCGGTGGCGGCGTGGCCCGCGCCCTGCTCGTGGCGGACCAGGACGTGACGGACCCTCGTCGAGTCCATCAGCGGGTCGTAGGCGGGAAGGATCGCACCGCCGGGAATGCCGAATACCGTGTCGGCGCCGACCTCCTCGAGAGAGCGGATGAGGGACTGCGCACCCGTCACGTGCTCGACGGACGCGGAGTGCTGTCCTCCGGATCGGGGCCGCGGCTGCGGATGGGCCCCGGTGGCCTGCTCGGTCATCGGCATTCTCTTCTCGATGCTGAGGGTTTTACTGAAGGTTCTACGGGTGCTGCTGGGGGTGGTGCGGGGGCGTCGCCCCGGGTTTTGTGCAACAAAAAACCCCTCGTGCCATAAGGCAAGCGAGGGGAGCGCGCCGGGTGTGGGTCGCTGTGAGTTCCGGGTTTCTCCGGACGCCACCAGCTTCAGCCGACGCGCTTGCCAAGTACGAGAATTCGGGTGCGCATGGCATTGACCCTCCCCCTGGCGCGCACCGACTGTCAAGTGGGTGGGACGGGAGTCTCATTATGTGAGCGTAGGGCACTTCCGCTCCCCAGGACGGCGGTCACCCCACTGGTGTACACCCCCGCGCCGCCGCCCGCGAACGCGGGCTCCGCGGGCCCGTCGTGCGGCACCGGATAGCGGCCCGTCGCGAGCGCGCGGCGCAGCCGGTACTCGTCGAGGGGTCCGGAGAACGCCATCCCCTGACCGTGCGTGCAGCCCATCGCGTGCAGTGCGACGACCTGCTCGGGCAGGTCCACGCCCTCGGCGACCGACTGCAGCCCCAGGTCGGAGGCGATCCGCAGCAGCCCGCCGGTGATCTTGTTCAGCCGGGCGGACTCGACGACCCCCTCGACCAGCGTGCGGTCGAGCTTGAGGACGTCCACCGGGAGCCGGCGCAGCGCCGTGAGGGCCCCGTAGCCGCCGCCGAAGCCGTCCAGGGCGATCCGGACGCCCAGGCGGCGCAGGGCCCCCAGACGGCGCTCCAGCTCGTCCAGCGGCACCCTGGGGTCGGTGTCCGAGAGTTCGACCACCAGCGAGCCCGACGGCAGGCCGTGTCGCGTCAGCAGCGCCTCCACCGAGCCCAGCGGCATCGAGCGGTCCAGCAGACGCCGGGCGCCCACCCGGACGACCACCGGCAGCGTCAGCCCGCTCGCGGTCCGGTCGGCGGCCTGCTCGACGGCCTGCTCCAGCACCCAGCGGCCCAGTTCGGACGTCCTGTCGCCGTCCTCGGCGACCCGGAGGAACTCGGCGGGCGTGAAGAGCACGCCCTGCGAGGAACGCCAGCGGGCCTGTGCGGCGACCGACGAGATCCGGCCGTCGCAGAGGCGCACCACGGGCTGGTGCAGGAGGGCGAACTCGCCGTCGTGCAGCGCGGCACGCAGCCGCGTGGCCAGCTCCGCCTTGCGCACGACGTCCTGCTGCATCTGCGGCTTGTACAGCTCGACCCGGCCCTTGCCGCCGGCCTTGGCGCGGTACATGGCGAGGTCGGCGTTGCGCAGCAGCTCCCCCGCGCCCAGACCGGGTTCCGCGAAGGCCACGCCGATCGACGCGGCGACGCGGACCTCGTTGCCGTCGATGAGGTACGGCTGCGAGAGCGTGAGCCGGAGCCGGTCGGCGAGTTCCAGTATGTGACGCTCGCGGGCGGACCGGTCACGGGTGCCGTCGCCGACGATCAGGGCCGCGAACTCGTCGCCGCCCAGCCGGGACGCGGTGTCGCCCTGGCGGACCGCGTCCTGCAGCCGGCGGGCGGCCTGCACCAGCAGGGCGTCGCCGGCGGCGTGGCCGATGGTGTCGTTGACGGCCTTGAAGCCGTCGAGGTCGATGAAGAGGACGGCCGTGTTGCGCAGGGCGGGGCCCCGGTCGGAGCTGCGGCGGCCGGACAGCGCCTGCTGGACGCGCCGGGTGAACAGCGCACGGTTGGGCAGGTCGGTGAGCGGGTCGTGCTCGGCGTTGTGCTGGAGCTGCGCCTGCAGGCGCACCCGCTCCGTCACGTCCCGGCTGTTGAAGATCAGGCCGCCGTGATGCCGGTTGACGGTCGACTCGACGTTGAGCCAGCCTCCTCCGCCGGAACGGAATCGGCACTCGATGCGCGTGGTGGGCTCGTCCTGCGGGCTGGCGGCGAGGAAGCGGCGCACCTCGTGAACGACACAGCCCAGGTCCTCCGGGTGGATGAGGTGGGCCAGTTCGGTGCCCACCAGCTCCTCGGCGGACCGGCCGTACACGCCGGCGGCGGCCGGGGAGACGTAACGCAGCACGCCGCTGGGGGCGGCGATCATGATGACGTCGCTGGAGCCCTGCACCAGGGAGCGGAAGTGGTTCTCCTTCTGCGCCAGTTCCTGGGTGAGGGCGATGTTGTCGAGCAGCATGATCCCCTGGCGGACCACGAGGGCGAGCACGACCGTGCCGCCGGTCAGCAGCACCACGCGGTCGACGCTGCGTCCGTTGAGGACGTTGTAGAGGATGCCCAGGGTGCAGACGGCGGCGGCGAGGTACGGGGTGAGCGCGGCCAGCGAGCCGGTGATGGGCCGGGTGGCCGGATAGCAGCCGTGATCACCGCCTTGCGGGGGCGTCGGGGAGTGCGGGGACGTCGGGGTCTGCGGGGACGTGACGCTCCGGGCTCCGGGGCGCTGTCCGGGCAGGTGCTCGTGCACCACGCGCGTGTGCCCCTCGTCTACCACCCGCCCGTGCCGGCGGTATGCGGCCCAGGGCGCGTACGCCAGGAGAAGCGAGCCGGCGAACCAGCCGGCGTCCAGGAGCTGGCCCGAGCGGTATTCGTTGTGCAGCAGCGGCGAGGTGAACAGGGCGTCGCACACGACGGTCAGCGCGAGGGCGCCGACGGCCGTGTTGACCCCGGTGCGGTTCACCGCGGTGCGCCGGAAGTGCAGCACCAGCACCATGCTCACCAGGGCGATGTCGAGCAGCGGGTACGCCAGCGACAGCGCCGCGTGCGCCACGCTCGGGCCGTCGAGTTTGGCGGCCTGGGCGAGCGCGAGGCTCCAGGAGAGGGTGAGCAGCGAGCCGGCGATCAGCCAGGCGTCCAGCCCCAGGCAGACCCAGCCCGCCTTGGTCACGGGGCGGGCGGCGAGCACCAGCAGCCCCACGATGGCGGGGGGCGCGAAGCACAGGAAGAACAGGTCGGCGAAGCTGGGACTGGGCACGGGCCGCCCCAGGACGACCTCGTACCAGCCCCACACCAGGTTGCCGAGGGCCGCCATCGCCGAGGAGAGCGCGAACAGCATCCAGGCGGGTCGAAAGCGGACCCGGCGGATGCGCGCGTAGCAGAAACAGGACACGGCGGCCGTGGCGGCGGCGGCGGTCAGCCCGAAGTCGCCCATGATCAGCGCGAGTTCTTCCGAGCCCCAGCCGAGCGCGGCGCCGACGGCGTATCCCGCGCACAGGAAGGCCAGCAGAAGCTGGTGGACCACGTTGGGTCCGGGGCCGCCCGAGGGCGGCGCGGTGAAGCGCGGCGTACCCGCCGGAGGCCGCGTGCGCGGCGCTCCGTCGAGGAGGGGGGCGGAGGTCGTCGGCGAGCTCACCGGGCCCTCCCGGTCCGTGCCGCCCCCGGGTCCCGGTGAGTGCTGCGAGCGCGTGCGCGCGCGGCCGAGCGCCAGGGTCGCCGGCGGCGGCTCCGCCGCGTCGGATCGTTCGTCCATTGGCCGTGCATCGCCCGTCGCCCCCCTCACAAGTCTGAGATGTCCGTCCCTGACGCCGATCGTGCGCGGCGCAGCCCCTGTCGGGACGATACACCAGTATCGTCACTCAGGGACATAGTTCCTCTACGCTGCGTGACGATCATCGGCATATGCGCCCGGATGAGGTACGGACCGCGTCCGGGGGACTGCGGAGGGTGCCCGAACCGGACCGCGGGACAGCCGTCGCCGTCACGCTCCGGTCGGGGTACCCGTCGTGAGGATCACGTTGCGCAGCGGTTCGCGGTTCACGAAGCGGCGCAGCTGGTCGGCCAGGAGGCGCTCGGCGCGTGGCCGGAAGGCGGAGGTGGGTCCGCCGACGTGCGGGCTCACGAGCACGCCCGGCGCGGTCCACAGGCGGTGCCCCGGGGGCAGCGGCTCGGGATCGGTGACGTCCAGCGCCGCGGTCAGCCGGCCGCTCTCCAGTTCCGTGAGCAGCGCCTCGGTGTCGACGACCCCGCCGCGGGCCACGTTGACGAGCAGCGCGCCGTCCTTCATCCGGGCCAGGAAACCGGCGTCGGCGAGGCCCAGGGTGGTCTCGTTCAGGGGCGTGCAGAGGATCACGACGTCCGCTTCGGGGAGCAGGGCGGGCAGTTCGGCGATCGGATGCACGGCTCCGCGCGCCGTCGTGCGCCAGGAGCGCGCGACGCGCGCCACCCGCGCCACCTCGAAGGGCACGAGCCGGTCCTCGATGGCGGAGCCGATGGAGCCGTATCCGACGATGAGGACGTTCTTGTCGGCGAGCGCCGGCCGGAACCCGCCGAGCCACTCCCCCCGGTCCTGGGCCCGGACGAAGTCGGGGACCCCGCGCAGCGAGGCGAGGACCAGGGTGAGCGTGAGCTCGGCCGTGCTCGCCTCGTGCACCCCGCGCGCGTTGCAGAGCCGTACGCCGGGAGGCAGCGAGCCGAGGGCCGGCTCCACGTGGTCGATGCCGGCGGACAGGGTCTGCACGACCTCCAGCGAGCTCATCGCGGACAGGGGCCGCTGCCCGACCTCGGGGGCCTTCATGTAGGGGACGACGTAGAAGGCGCAGTGGGCGGGATCCGCCGGGAAGTCCTGCTCGCCGTTCCAGAAGCGGTAGGCCGGGCCTTGCGGGAGGCCCTCGATCTCTTGTGGGGGGATGGGCAGCCATACGTCAGCACTCATGGTCGGGAGGCTATGTCAGGCCCATGCCGCGGCAGAGGTTAGGTTGGGGGACCGGGTGAGGGAGGGTTTCGAGCAGGTGGAGCGCAGGACGATCGGCGCGGGGGCGCTCGAGGTGGGCGCCGTCGGTCTCGGGTGCATGCCGATGAGCTGGGCGTACAGCGGGTCGCGGCAGCGGGGCGACGAGTCGCTCAGGACGGTGCACCGGGCGCTGGACGAGGGCTCGTCCCTGCTGGACACGGCCGACATGTACGGCCCGTTCACCAACGAGCTGTTACTGGGGCGGGCGTTGAAGGAGCGGCGCGAGGACGCGTTCGTGTCGACGAAGGTCGGTCTGCTCGTCGGCGAACAGCACATCGTGGCGAACGGCCGCCCGGGATACGTGAAACGGGCCTGCGACGCCTCCCTGCGGCGACTGCAGACGGATGTCATCGACCTCTACCAGCTGCATCGCGCCGACCCCGAGGTCCCGATCGAGGAGACCTGGGGCGCGATGGCCGAGCTGGTCCAGGCGGGCAAGGTGCGGGCGTTGGGGCTGTGCGCGGTGGGCGCGCGGGGCGGCCGGCGATCGAGCGGGCACCTGTACGACGGAACGATTCGGCAGCTGCGACGCGTCCAGCAGGTCTTCCCGGTGAGCGCCGTCGAGGCGGAGCTGTCGCTGTGGTCGCCGGAGGCGCTGGACGGCCTGCTGCCCTGGTGCGAGGCGCGCGGTGTCGGCTTCCTGGCCGCGATGCCGCTCGGCAACGGCTTCCTCACCGGCAGGCTGACTCCCGGGGAGGGGTTCGAACCGGACGACATGCGGGCCCGGCATCCGCGGTTCACCGCCGAGATGATGGCTTCCAACCAGCCGATCGTCGTCGGCCTGCGCCGGGTCGCCGCCCGGCACGGCGACACCGTGACGGCCGCGCAGGCGGCCCTGGCCTGGGTACTGGCGCAGGGCCGGCACGTGGTGCCGGTCCCGGGCGCCAAACGGGAGCGGTGGGTGTCGGAGAACGCGCGCGCCCCCCGTCTGCGTCTGACGCCGCAGGATCTGGCCGAACTGGCGCATCTGCCGGGGGCCCAGGGATCGTGGGAGTGAGCGTCCCGCCCGGGACGCCGGGGCCGTGGAACGAGCGCCGCTTTCGGGTCGACCTCGCGCCGGACGGGAACCCCACGGGCGTCACCGGCGTAAGACAGGTGAAGCCTGCCGAGGGAACCCGTGTGTCGAAGGGACCATGATCGTGCGACGTCGAGCTGTGTCGGCCGTGTTGGCCACGGGTGCCCTGCTGGTGACGGCCGGCTGCTCCTCCGGCGCCGGAGGGTCGCCCGCTGCCTCCACCGGCACGCCGGCGGGGAGCGCGGCCGCCCCGACCGCCCCGGCCGCCGAGGAGACCCCGCCCGCGAAGGGCACGGTCGAAGTGGTGCGCACGGTCACCGAGGGGCTGAACAGCCCCTGGGGCCTCGCCCCCCTCCCCGAGGGCGGCCTGCTGGTCGGCTCGCGCGACGAGGGCACGATCACGCGGGTGGACGAGAAGACGGGCGGGAAGACCGAGCTCGGCGAGGTGCCGGGCGTCTCCGCGGCCGGCGAGGGCGGCCTGCTGGGCCTCGCCCTCTCCCCCGACTACGCCTCCGACCACATGGTCTACGCATACGTCACCTCCGCCTCCGACAACCGTGTCGTCCGCATGATCTACGACGCGAAGCGACCCGCCGGCGATCAGCTGGGGGCTCCCGACACGGTCTTCAAGGGCATCCCCAAGGGCATGATCCACAACGGCGGCCGGATCGCCTTCGGTCCCGACCGGCAGCTGTACATCGGCACCGGCGAGAACGGCGACCGGGGACTGGCACAGGACAAGAAGTCCCTCGGCGGCAAGATCCTGCGGCTGACCCCGGAGGGCGAGCCGGCCCCCGGCAACCCGTTCCCGGACTCCCCGGTGTACTCGTACGGCCACCGCAACGTGCAGGGACTGGCCTGGGACGCCAAGCAGCGCCTGTTCGCATCGGAGTTCGGCCAGAACACCTGGGACGAGCTGAACGCGATCGAACCCGGCGCCGACTACGGCTGGCCCGTGGCCGAGGGCACGTCCAAGGACGGGAAGTACCGCAACCCGACAGCCCAGTGGCACACCGACGAGGCCTCTCCGAGCGGCATCGCGTACGCCGAGGGCTCGATCTGGATGGCGGGTCTGCGGGGGCAGCGCTTGTGGCGCGTCCCGCTGAAGGGCACGGCCGTCTCGGCGGATCCGCAGGCGTTCCTCAAGGGCGAGTACGGCCGGCTGCGCACGGTGGTGGCGGCGGGCGGCGGCAGACTGTGGGTCACCACCAGCGCAACGGACGGCCGCGGCGACCCGAAGAAGGGGGACGACCGGATCCTGGAGCTGCGGGTGACCTGACCGTCGCCGTCACCTCTCCCCCGTCGCGGACCTCTCCCCCGGCGGTCCGTCCTCCGGCGGCCCCTCCCCTGCCGGTCCGTCCTCCGTCGGCCCGCCCCCCGTCGGCCCGCCCCCCGTCGGCCCGCCCCCCGTCGGGTCCGGTTCGGACGCCCGGACCACGACCTTTCCGGAGGCGAGGTCTATCGGCCCGCGCCCGGGATCGGCGTCGCCGACGTCCTCCCGGGTCAGCTCGAGCCGGTTCTGCTCGTCCCGGGTGTGCTTGCGGCCCGGTGAGAAGAGTTCCTCGAAGGCGTTGAACATCGCTCTCCTCTGCCGGTACACGGTCAGCTTGCCCCATTATCGCGCGATCAGCCCGTCCCCGGCCCTCGGCGGGAACACCCCCAGGCGGTGGGCCACCGCCGCTGCCTCTCCCCGGCCCGAGACCTCGAGCTTCGACAGGATGTTCGAGACGTGCACGCTGGCCGTCTTCGGCGAGATGAACAGCTCCTCGGCGATCTGCCGGTTGGTACGGCCGGCGGACACCAGACGCAGCACGTCGCGTTCCCGGCCGGTGAGACCGAGTGCGGCGAGCGGGTCCGCGGGGCCGGACGGGGTCTCCGGCAGACCCGTGGCGGTGGTCCGGGGAAGCCGGGCACGCCGGCCGAGCAGGGCGACGGCGTCGGCGAGGGGGCGGGCCCCGAGGTGGGCGGCGACCGCGTGCGCGAGGCGCAGGAGTTCGCCGGCCCGGTCGCGTTCGGCGTCCCCGCCGACCGTGAGCAGGGCCTCGGCCATGCGGTGCCGGGCACGCGCGAGGTCGTAGGGGCGTTCCAGGCACTCGAAGGCGGCGACGGCCTCGGACCAGTCGTCCGGGTGGTTGCGGCCCTCGACGCGGGCGAGTTCGGCGTGGAGCCACAGCGCGTACGCCTGCCAGACGGGGGCGATGGCGGCGAGCTTCTTCGCCGCCAGGCGGATCCGGGCCGGCAGCCCGGCCTCGGCCCCGGCTGCCGCGGTGACCGCCGGCACCGCGTCGACCGCCGGCGCCGCCTCGACCGCGGACACCGCGGTGAGCAGCAAGGGCCAGGCGTAGCGCTGGGTGCCGGGCGGGAATCCGACGTCCAGGGCGTGTTCGAGGTGGGACCGGGCGTCGGCGGGACGGTTCTCGGCCACGGCGAGGGCGATGGCGAGGCGGGCGAGCGGGAGATGGTTCTGGGGCACGTGTTCGCGGGAGCCGAAGTAGCGGTGTGCGGCGTCCAGCCGGCGGGCCGCCTCGGGGAGGTCGCCCCGGGCCAGGGCGAGTTCGGCGCGCAGCGTGGCGTGGACGCCCTTGACGCCCACGCCCCGGGCGATCCGTCCCGCCTCGGCGCTCGCACGGTCCGCCTCGTCCCAACGCCCCAGCGACAGCAGGGACTCGGCGAGGTTGCCGTGGACCCACGCCTCGGTGTCGGGCAGCCCCTGCCGTCGGGCGTAGCGCAGTCCCTCCGCCATGATCGCGACGGCTTCCCCGGAACGCCCGACCGCTTCCAGCTCGGAGGGGAGGTTCACATAGGCGTCGAGCGCGACGGTGGGGATGTCCTCGGCGAGCGCCCGGTCCTTGACCTCGGACAGCTCGGCGAGGCCGGTCTCGATGTGCCCGGCGTCGACCATGAGGATGCCCAGGATCTGGCGGGCCTTGAGCTCGGTCTCGCGGGCGCCGACCATCCGGGCGTACTCCACCGCACGCTCGGCGGCGCGGTAGGCGTCCGGTCCCGGCACATGGAGGGCGGACCAGCCGGCGGCGTGGGCGAGCACCTCCGCGTGCACCTCGCTGGGCGGCAGACCCCGCATCAGTTCCTGTGCCCTGGTCAGTTCCTCACGGCCGCTGCCCCGTCCCAGGGAGCGCACCAGACGGGAGCGCTGCACCCAGAACCAGGCGGCGCGCCGGGGATCGCCGCCCTCGTCCTCCAGCAGCCGCAGCGCCCGCTTTGCGATCTTCAGGGCGCGTTCGCGTTCCCCGCAGTAACGGCCCGCGACGGTGGCCTCCGCCAGGAGGTCGAGATAGCACAGCGGGGCGACGGGGTCGCGACCGCCGGGAGCCCCCTCGCGCCGTTCGGACGGCCGGGACGGGTACACCTCGGTGTGGTCGACGGGACGCAGCGCGGCCCGCACCTGCGCCGGGGCGGCTTCCCACAGCTCCATCGCCCGCTCCAGGAGCCGCAGTTGCTCGCTGTAGGCGCGTCGGCAGCGGGCTTCGACGGAGGCGTCGAGGACGGCGGGCAGGGCCTCGGCCGGATCGTGGGCGTGGTACCAGTAGCTGGCCAGCCGCATCACGCGCTCGTCGGCGGGGACGAGCGTCGGGTCGGCCTGCAGGGCCTCGGCGTAGCGACGGTTGAGGCGGGAGCGTTCCCCGGGCAGGAGATCGTCGCTCACGGCCTCGCGGACCAGGGAGTGGCGGAAGCGGTAGCCGTCCCCGTCGGGCACCGCGAGCAGCAGATGGGCGTTGACGGCGGCACGCAGGGCCTCGATCAGATCGTCCTCGGCGAGCCGGGCGACGGCGTCCAGCAGCCGGTACTCGACGGTGGAGCCGCCCTCGGCGACGATCCGGGCGACGTGCTGGGCGCTGTCGGGCAGCGTCTCGACGCGGACGAGGAGCAGGTCGCGCAGGGAGTCGGTGAGGCCGGTGCGGCAGCCCTCGTGGGCGGCGACGGCGAGTTCCTCGACGAAGAAGGCGTTGCCGTCGGAGCGTTCGAAGATGGCGTCGACCTGCTCGGGGTCGGGTTCGCGGGCCAGGATGCCGGCGATCTGGCGACCGACCTCGTCCCGGGTGAAGCGGGCGAGTTCGAGACGCCGTACGGTGCGCAGCCGGTCGAGCTCGGCGAGCAGGGGGCGCAGCGGGTGACGGCGGTGGATGTCGTCCGCGCGGTAGGTGGCGACGACGACGAGGCGGCCGGTGCGCAGGGTGCGCAGGAGGTAGGACAGCAGATGGCGGGTGGAGGCGTCGGCCCAGTGGAGGTCTTCCAGGGCGAGGACGACCGTGCGGTCGGCGGCGACGCGTTCCAGCAGGCGTGCGACGAGCTCGAAGAGCCGGGCCATGCCCTCCTCGTCATGGCGTCCGACCGTGCTCTTCCCGCACTCCGGCACCAGTCGGGCGAGTTCGTCCTCCTGTCCGGCCGCGGCGGCGGCGAACTCGTCCGGCAGGGCCCGGCGCAGGGCGCGCAGGGCGCTGGAGAACGGGGCGAAGGGCAGTCCGTCCGCGCCGATCTCGACGCAGCCGCCGACCGCGACGACCGCGCCGCCACGGCCGGCGGTCGCCGCGAACTCCTCGACGAGCCTGGTCTTGCCGACGCCGGCCTCGCCGCCGACGAGCAACGCCTCGGGCTCTCCCGCGGCGGCACGGGAGAGCGCGTCGTTCAGGATATCCAGCTCGTCGGAGCGGCCGACGAAGACGGGGCTGACCGACCTGGTGTCCACAGGGGCGAGCATGGCACGCGGGGGCGAGGGGGGCCCAGCGGTTATCGCCGGGCCCCCGGCGAGCGCTCCTTCGGTGCGGGCTCCTCCGGTGGGCGGGCGGCCGACTCCCGTTCGGCCGCCCGCCACTGCCGCGGCGGTCACGCCGTCCGGGGGAACCGGAGCCGGCGCAGACGGTGGGTATGGGACTCGGACTCGGCGCCTCCGCCCGCGCGTTCGGCGGCCGCGCTGCGAGCGGCGCGGGCGGTGCGGGCGCCTCGGACGACGTCGCGGGCGAGCCGCTCGTCGGCGGCCCGGCGGCGCAGTTCGGCGGCACGTGCCTGATGCAACTCGTACTCGTACATGGTGGGCATCTCCTGGGAGATCGGTTTCGGCTTCGCTTGTTCGCGATGCCTCAACCTTCGTCTCCCAGGGGGGTCCGCCACATCGGGAGAGTTCCGCATCTTCGGCGGGCGGCGGGGCCTTAGACGCGGCCGAGGGGCCTCAGAGCCGGCCGTAAGGTGCTTACGGCGGCCCTGAGACCCCTCGTGGTCTGCGGGAACTCAGCTCGCGGAAGGCAGGCCGAGCAGCGCGTCTGTGTACTTGAGCACGGCCAGCAGCAGACCGATGACGCCGAGCGCCACGCCCGCCCAGGAGACCGACTTGATCCAGGCCGCCTGCGGCCGGGCCGGGCTGCCGAAGGCCGGGCGGGCCAGCACGACGACGCCGGTGACCAGCGCGGCCAGCGCGAACAGTCCTGCCCACAGGGCGGTGATCTGCCAGGCGTCGCCGTAGACCGACTGGATCTGCTTGGCGACGCTCGCGCCGGACGAGGCCTCGAGCTGGCCGACGAGGGTCTGGCGCGCACCGGCGATGGTGCCGACCCAGCTGCCCGTCAGCGACACGAAGCCGAGGGCCGCGGAGACGACCGCGCCCGCGCCCTGCCCCACGCCGACCGAATCGTCCCCGAGCCCCTCCAGGCCGTCGGCCCCGTCCGTGCCGTCGGCGGCCCGCGCATCATCCACGGCGCTCTCCCCGGAGTCCGCGAGCTCCTCGGAGTCCTTCGGCTGCCCGGTCTCCGTCGTCGCCCGGTCGCCGGCGTCGGTCCTGGTGACGTCCACCTTCTCCTCGTCTGTCGTGGCCCCGGCGCCGGATTCGGCCCCGGCCTGGTCAGCAGTCTTGGTTCCCATACCTCGCACCGTACGGACGCTCTCTGAGAGGTCCCTTAAAGATCGTTGTGAGCGGCGCCCGCGCGTGCGTCGCGCCACTCCTGGGCCAGCACGGACCACACCTCGAGGTCGTGCCGCTCCCCACGATAGGGGTAGGCCCGGCGGCGGACGCCGTCGCGGGTCATCCCGAGCCGCCGGGCGACGTTCAGGCTGGCCGTGTTGCCGGCGGAGGCGATCCACTCGACCCGCTGGATCCCGCGCTCCTCCACCGCGTGGTCGATCAGGACCCGCACGGCCCGGGTGATCAGTCCGCGCCCGGTGGCGGCGGGCTCCAGCCAGCAGCCGACCTCGCAGTTCGCGCTCGCCGCGTCGAAGTTCAGCAGGAGCGCACCGCCCACCAGACGGCCGTCCAGCCACAGTCCGTGCAGCGAGCCGGTGTCGGCGGCGCGCATGTCGGCGTACTTCTGCAGCGCCTCCCGCGCGGTCGCCACGTCGACGGCCTTCGCGCCGAAGGGGGCGTACCGGTTGATGAAGTCCCGGCCGCGCTGCAGGTGCGTCAGGAACTCCTCGGCGTGCCAGGGCTCCAGGGGGCGCAGCTCGGCTCCGTCACCCAGCGCTATCGCGTACATCCGGCCGCGGCTCCCTCTCCAGTTCCTCCATTGCCCCGGCGAGCCTCTCATGGGCGGCCCGGCACTCGGGGGGTTCGATGCTGATCCGCGGCAGGCGCCGGTCGAGTGCGCGGGGCAGCCACCAGTTGGCGCCGCCGAGCAGGTGCATGAGCGCGGGGACGAGGAGGGTGCGCAGGACGAAGGCGTCGAGGGCGACGGCGGCGGCGAGCGCGATGCCGAACATGGCGATCACCCGGTCGCCGCTGAGCACGAAGGCGAGGAAGACCGAGATCATGATGAATGCGGCCGAGTTGATGACCCGGCTGGTCTCGGCGAGGCCGACGCGGACCGCGCGCCGGTTGTCACCGGTCTCCAGCCACTCCTCGTACATCCGGCTGACCAGGAAGACCTGGTAGTCCATGGAGAGGCCGAACAGCACCGACACCATGATCACCGGGAGGAAGGGCTCGATGGGCCCGGCGCGGCCGAGTCCCAGCAGTTCGCTGCCCCAGCCCCACTGGAAGACGGCCACGACGATCCCGAAGGCGGCGGCGACGGCGGCCACGTTCATCACGGCGGCCTTCAGCGGAATGCCCACGGACCGGAACGCGAGCAGGAGCAGCAGGCAGCCCAGGCCGATGACGACGCCCACGAAGAGCGGCAGTTTGTCGACGATGACGTCCGCGAAGTCGTCGTAGCCGGCCGTGACGCCGCCGACCTGCACATCGAGGGAGGTGCCCGCCTCGGCGCGAGGCAGCACCTCGGTGCGCAGCCGGTCGACGAGCTCGCTGGTGTGCTGCGACTGCGGGGCGGACTCCGGGACCACGGTCAGGTACGCGGTGCGGCCGTCGGAGGCGAAGGTCACCGGCGTCACCGACGCCACGCCCTCGGTGGTGCGCAGGGCGGTGTCGAGGTTGTCCAGGGCGAGCCGGTCCTCGGCGCCGCCGACGCGGGTCACCAGGGTCAGCGGGCCGTTGACGCCGGGCCCGAATCCTCCCCCGCTCTCGCCCGCGCCCGCACGGGAGGCGCCCCCGGCGAGGAGGTCGTAGGCCTGGCGGGTGGTGGCCGTTTCGGGTCCGTTGCCCTGGTCGGAGGTCCCGAGGCGGAGCGAGAAGGTGGGCAGGGCGAGGACGCCTATGACGACCAGGGCGAGCGCCCCGAGAAGCTTGGGGTGGCGCTCCACGAACGCCGACCAGCGGGCCGCGAGCCCGGTCGGCAGCTCCGGCTGGGGCCCGTGCTCGGTGAGGCGGCGGCGTTCGCGGCGGCTGAGGGCGCGCATGCCGATGAGGGACAGCAGGGCGGGCAGCAGCGTCACGGAGGCCGCGACCGTGAGGACCACGGTGAGCGAGGCGGCGATCGCCACGCCGTTGAGGAAGCTCAGGCGCAGGATCAGCATGCCGAGCAGGGCGATGCACACGGTGGCGCCCGCGAAGACGACCGCGCGCCCGGTGGTGGTGACGGCGTTCGCGGCGGCCTCGGCGACCGGCAGCCCGCGTTTCAGCCCGCGTCGGTGTCGGGTCACGATGAACAGCGCGTAGTCGATGCCCACGCCCAGCCCGATGAGCATGCCGAGCATGGGCGCGAAGTCGGCGACCGTCATGGCGTGCCCGAGAAGCACGATCCCGGCGTAGGCGGTGCCGACGCCGACCAGGGCGGTGGCGATGGGCAGGGCCGAGGCGGCGAGCGAGCCGAAGGCGAGGAACAGCACGACCGCGGCCACCACCACGCCGACCACCTCGGCGAGATGCCCTCCGGAGGACTCGGTGAGCGCGATGGCGCTGCCGCCCAGCTCCACCTGGAGACCGTCGGTCTCGGCGGCCTTGGCGGCGTGGACGACGGCCTGCGCCTCGCCCTCGTCGACGTCCTCGGCGCGGTCCTCGAAGGTGACGGTCGCGTAGGCGGTGTGCCCGTCCCTGCTGATCTGCGCCGTGCCCTGGTCGCCGTAGGGGCCGGCGACGGAGGCCACGCCGGGCAGGCCGGCGATCTTCTCCAGCGTCCGGGTCATGGTCTGTTCGACGTCGGCGGCGCTCACGGAGCCGGCCGTGGTGTGCCAGACGACGGTGTCGCTGTCGCCGCCGAGCTCTGGGAAGCCCTCGGCGAGCAGCCGGGTGGCACGGCCGGACTCGGTGCCGGGGACCTCGTAGTCGTTGGAGTACGCGGCGCCGGCGACGGCGGCCGCGGTTGCCGTGCCGCCCAGGGCGAGGAGCCAGAGCAGGACCACCAGGAGGCGGTTGCGGACACACCAACGCGCGAGGGCTGCCACAGCTGTGCTCCCGGAGGACGAATTGTGGATCTTTGACCGGGAATCAGCCAGCAAAGAACGTATGAGCGATCTGGGATCACTCTCGCAGGAGAAAAAGATCGAAAGACGCGTTCGTGTGTCTTTTCACAAGAGTGGGAGACACGTCACAGGACAATAACGGCGTCCGTGTCGGGCCACGTCAGCCGGGCCACGCCGGTCACCGCGTCGGGCGCCACGCCGGTCACCGCGTCGGGCCGGGTCAGTCCGACTGGTCCCCGATCGCCATCACCATCACGCCGGCGATGAGCAGCCACAGCGCGCGCCGGGTCCGGCCCCGGGAGCCGAGGTACGCGGCGACCGCGCAGACGGCGGCGCCGAGCGCGTAGGCCGACGGGACGAGGGCCGGGACGGAGCGGCTGAGGCGCATGAGGGACGCGGCGAGGCCGGCGAGGGTGAGCAGGGCTCCGGCGACGGTCGCCGTCCAGCGGGCCCGCCGGGCCTCCTCGGTGCCGTACTCCTCGTCCGGGTCCTCTATGTCGCTGTGGGCGTCGGAGTCGGTTCGTGCACTCATGGCGGGCGAGCGTAGCGCGTCCGGCCGGAGACGCGGGCAGGGGTGCACCGGCGGACCGGTGCACCCCTGAGGTTCGCGAGAGGGATCAGCCCTCGCTGACGCCCAGCTTCTCCAGGATCAGCTCCTTGACGCGGGCCGCGTCGGCCTGACCGCGCGTGGCCTTCATCACGGCGCCGACCAGCGCGCCGGCCGCTGCCACCTTGCCGCCGCGGATCTTGTCGGCGATGCCCGGGTTGCCCGCGATGGCCTCGTCGACGGCCGTGCCCAGCGCCGAGTCGTCGGAGACGACCTTGAGCCCGCGCTTGTCGACGACCTCGTCCGGGCCGCCCTCGCCCGCGAGGACGCCCTCGATGACCTGGCGGGCCAGCTTGTCGTTCAGGTCGCCGTCGAGTACCAGTTCGGCGACCCGGGCGACCTGCTGCGGCGTGACGGCCAGCTCGTCGAGCGGGACGCCCGACTCGTTGGCGCTGCGGGCGAGTTCGCCCATCCACCACTTGCGGGCGGACGCCGCGTCGGCGCCGGCGTCGATCGTGGCGACGATCAGGTCCAGCGCGCCGGCGTTCAGGATCGACTGCATGTCGTTGGCGGAGATGTCCCACTCGGCGACCAGCCGGTTGCGCCGCATCAGCGGCAGCTCCGGCAGGCCGGCGCGGATCTCCTCGACCCACTCGCGGGACGGGGCGACCGGGACGAGGTCGGGCTCCGGGAAGTACCGGTAGTCCTCGGCCTCCTCCTTCACACGGCCCGAGGTCGTGGACCCGGTGTCCTCGTGGAAGTGGCGGGTCTCCTGGATGATCGTGCCGCCGCCGTTCAGCACGGCCGCGTGCCGCATGATCTCGAAACGGGCCGCGCGCTCCACGGACCGCAGCGAGTTCACGTTCTTCGTCTCGGACCGCGTGCCGAACTTCTCCCGGCCGTGCGGGCGCAGCGACAGGTTCACGTCGCAGCGCATCTGCCCCATCTCCATGCGGGCCTCCGAGACGCCCAGCGCCTTGATGACCTCGCGCAGCTCACGCACGTACGCCCGGGCCACCTCGGGGGCGCGCTCGCCCGCGCCCTCGATCGGCTTGGTGACGATCTCGATGAGCGGGATGCCGGCCCGGTTGTAGTCCAGCAGGGAGTGGGACGCGCCGTGGATACGGCCGGTGGCTCCGCCGACGTGGGTCGACTTGCCGGTGTCCTCCTCCATGTGGGCGCGCTCGATCTGCACACGGAAGGTCTCGCCGTCCTCCAGCTGGACGTCGAGGTAGCCGTCGAAGGCGATCGGCTCGTCGTACTGGGAGGTCTGGAAGTTCTTCGGCATGTCCGGATAGAAGTAGTTCTTCCGGGCGAAACGGCACCACTCGGCGATCTCGCAGTTCAGCGCGAGACCGATCTTGATCGCCGACTCGATGCCGATCGCGTTGACGACCGGGAGCGCGCCGGGCAGGCCGAGGCAGGTGGGGCAGGTCTGCGTGTTGGCGTCCCTGCCGAGCTCGGTCGAGCAGCCGCAGAACATCTTGGTCTTGGTGCCGAGTTCGACATGGACCTCGAGGCCCATGACGGGGTCGTACGACGCGAGAGCGTCCTCGTACGACACCAGGTCGGTCGTGGTGGTCACGGTGAAACTTCCCTCTCAGCCCAGCAGGACGTCGTCGTCGCCCAGCCGCTTCAGCTCGCGGTAGAGGATGGCGAGGCCGGTGACGATGGCGACGGCGGACACGGTGGCGTCGATCAGGACCAGGGTGTCCTTCTCGGCGCGGGCCTTCTTCAGCCGCTTGGCGACGCCGAACGCGCCGAACGCGGTCCCGGCGATGGACAGGTACGTACCGGACTTGGACTTCTTGAAGCCCTTGGCCTTGTTCAGTGCGCTCACAGCGACGGAGCCTCCTCGAGAAGCGGGTGACCCCACCTTTCCACGAAGGCGGCCTCGACGGCGGCGCCGACCTTGTACAGGCGGTCGTCCTTCAGCGCCGGGGCGATGATCTGCAGACCGACCGGGAGGTCGTCCTCCGGGGCGAGACCGCAGGGCAGCGACATGGCCGCGTTGCCCGCGAGGTTGGTCGGGATGGTGCACAGGTCGGCCAGGTACATCGCCATCGGGTCGTCGGCGCGCTCGCCGATCGCGAAGGCGGTGGTCGGCGTCGTCGGCGACACGATCACGTCGACCTGCTCGAAGGCCTTCTCGAAGTCCCGGGTGATGAGCGTGCGGACCTTCTGCGCGGAGCCGTAGTAGGCGTCGTAGTAGCCGCTCGACAGGGCGTACGTGCCGAGCATGATGCGCCGCTTGACCTCGGGACCGAAGCCCGCCTCACGGGTGAGGGAGGTGACGTCCTCGGCCGAGCGGGTGCCGTCGTCGCCGGTGCGGCGGCCGTAGCGCAGGCCGTCGAAGCGGGCGAGGTTGGACGAGCACTCGGACGGCGCGATCAGGTAGTACGCCGACAGGGCGAGGTCGAAGGACGGGCAGTCCAGCTCGACGATCTCGGCGCCCAGTTCCTTCAGCAGCGCGACGGACTCGTCGAACCGCTGGATGACGCCGGCCTGGTAGCCCTCGCCGCGGAACTGCTTCACGACACCGACGCGCATGCCGTCGACGCTGCCGTTGCGGGCGGCCTCGACGACCGGCGGGACCGGCGCGTCGATGGACGTGGAGTCCATCGGGTCGTGCCCGGCGATGACCTCGTGGAGCAGCGCCGCGTCCAGGACCGTACGGGCGCAGGGGCCGCCCTGGTCGAGGGAGGACGAGAAGGCGACCATGCCGTACCGCGAGACCGCGCCGTACGTGGGCTTCACGCCGACGGTGCCGGTGACGGCGGCCGGCTGGCGGATGGAGCCGCCGGTGTCGGTGCCGATCGCCAGGGGCGCCTGGAAGGAGGCGAGCGCGGCGGAGGAACCGCCGCCGGAGCCGCCGGGGATCTTGGTCAGGTCCCAGGGGTTGCCGGTCGGGCCGTAGGCGCTGTTCTCGGTGGAGGACCCCATGGCGAACTCGTCCATGTTGGTCTTGCCGAGGATGACGACGTCGGCGGCCTTCAGCCGCCGGGTGACCGTCGCGTCGTACGGCGGGATCCAGCCCTCGAGGATCTTCGAGCCGACGGTCGTCGGGATGCCCTCGGTGGTGAAGATGTCCTTGAGCGCGAGCGGGACGCCGGCCAGCGGACCGAGCTTCTCGCCCCGCTCCCGCTTCTCGTCGACGGCGCGGGCCTGCGCGAGAGCGCCCTCGCGGTCGACGTGCAGGAAGGCGTGGACCTTCTCGTCGACGGCCTCGATACGGGCCAGGTGGGCCTCGGTGACCTGGACGGCCGTGAGTTCGCCGGAGGCGATCCTCGCGGCGGTCTCGGCGGCGGTGAGCCTGATGATGGTGACGTTGTCCGTCATGGCGGTTAGTCCTCCCCCAGGATCTGCGGCACCTTGAAACGCTGCTGCTCCTGGGCCGGGGCGCCGGAGAGCGCCTGCTCGGGGGTGAGCGACGGACGGACCTCGTCCGCCCGCATGACGTTCGTCAGCGGGAGCGGGTGCGAGGTCGGCGGTACGTCTTGGTCGGCGACCTCGCTGACGCGGGCGACCGCGCCGATGATGTCGTCCAGCTGTCCCGCGAAGTGCTCGAGCTCTTCGGGCTTCAGCTCCAGACGCGCCAGCCGGGCGAGGTGGGCGACCTCCTCGCGCGTGATGCCAGGCATGCAGCGTTCCTCTGGGGTGGAGTGAGTGTGTGGTCTGGGCCCAATCCTAGGGTGCTGGGCCCCGTGCCCGTGAAATGCCTACTCACCGGCCCGCTGGTGCTGCCCGCCCGCGGCAGTCGGAGCCACGCGTCCGCGGCGGCCGGAGCCACGCGTCCGCGGCGGCCGGAGCTACTCGTCCGCGGCGGCCGCCGGGAGCGCCGCCCGCGGGCGCTGCCAGCCGCGCGAGCCCCTGGCCCGCAGCCACGCCGTCGTCTCGTCCGCCGGCATGGCGGCCGCCACCAGCCAGCCCTGGACGGCGTCGCAGCCCAGGTCGCGCAGGCGTTCCCAGGTCTCGTCGTCCTCGACGCCCTCGGCGACGACCAGGAGCCCCAGGGAATGCGCGAGGTCGACCGTGCAGCGCACGATCTCCGCGTCCTCGGCGTCGACGGCCAGCCGCGCCACGAAGGAGCGGTCGATCTTCAGCTCGCTCACCGGCAGCCGTCGCAGGTGCACCAGGGAGGAGTAACCGGTGCCGAAGTCGTCGAGGGACATCTTCACGCCGTGGCCGGTCAGCTGGTTGAGGGTGTCGGCGGCGCGCTGCGGGTCCTCCAGGAGGACGTGTTCGGTGATCTCCAGTTGGAGCGCTCCCGCGGGCACTCCGTGCCGGGCGAGACGCGCCGCGACCGATCCGGCGAAACCCGGCGTGTGGACGTCGCGCGGGGAGACGTTGACCGCGACCGGCACGAACAGTCCCTGGGCCCGCCACCGGGCTACCTGGCCGAGCGCCGTGTCCAGCACGTACTCGGTGAGGTGCGGCATCAGCCCGGACGACTCGGCGATCGCTATGAACTCGTCCGGCGGAACCTTGCCGCGCTCCGGGTGCACCCAGCGGACCAGGGCCTCCAGCCCGGCCACCTGTCCGTCGAAGCGGACCTTCGGCTGGTAGTGCAGCTGCACCTCGTGCGCGTCGAGCGCGCGCCGCAGGTCGCCCAGCAGGCCGAGGCGGTCGGGGGTGTTGGAGTCGCGTTTGGACTCGTACACCTCGACGCCCGTGCGGTCGCGCTTGGCCTGGTACATCGCCACGTCGGCCCGGCGCAGCATGCCCTCGGCGTCGAGCGCGTGCTCGGGGAAAACGGCGACGCCCGCGCTGGCCTCCAGGACGAGCGTGAGTCCGTCGAGGTCGAGCGGCGAGCTGAGGTCGGACACCAGTCTGCGGGCGACCCGGGTGGCCGAGGTCGTGGAGTCGGCGACGGGGAGTAAGACGGCGAACTCGTCCCCGCCGAGCCGGGCGACCTCCGCGCCGCGCGGCAGGGCCAGTTTCAGCCGCTCGGCTATCTGCAGCAGCAGCCGGTCCCCGGCGAGGTGTCCGAGGGTGTCGTTGACCGAGCGGAAGCGGTCGAGGTCGATCAGCATCAGGGCGGACCGGGCGCCGATGCGCTCGGCGTCGTCCAGGGCGGTCCAGATCCGTTCCAGGAGCCACTGACGGTTGGGCAGGCCGGTGAGCGGGTCGCGCAGCTGCTCCTCGGCGCGGGCGCGGGCCATCCACAGGGTGGAGTCGAGGGCGATGAGCGGGATGGCGAACAGCGGCAGCAGGATCGGCTTGGCCACGGCCACCACGCAGATCAGCGGTGCGATGCCGAGCAGGGCCACCGCGACCAGACTCTGTCTGACCAGGGCCGTCCGGGCGACGGTGGGCAGCCCGCCGAGGCGGGGGGTGTGCAGGTACCAGAGCAGGACACGGGTGACGGCGAGGTAGGCGACGGCCACCAGCACCACCTGCGGGCCGGTGTAGAGCGTCCAACTGCCGGGCGTCCAGGGGCGTTCCACGGACGGTATCCGTCCGCAGGCGGCCAGCAGCAGGGCGCCCGCACCGATGCCGAGGATGTCCACCGCGCCGTGCAGGACGCCCTGCCGCCAGCGGTGGCGCCGGGCTATGCCGACCAGGAGGACGACGGTGAGGCTGACCATGCCGGCCGGCACCCACCCGTACAGCAGCAGGACGGCGAGGGTGAGCGCGGCGCCGGAGCCGGTGCCGCCCCACCACCGGGCCCGGCCGAGGAGGACCAGGTGGCCGACGACGACGCCGGCGAGGACGGCCAGCGCCCAGCCGGTCGTGCCGGACGGGAAGAGGGCGTGGTGATCGGTGTAGGCGCGGAAGAACCCGGCGCCCAGGACGAGGGCGGCCGCCCCGGCGACCGACGCGGGCAGTGTGGGCCAGGTCGGCTGCCGGTCGGCCTGGGCGCCGGGCGCCCCGGAGTGCGGGGCGGCGAAGCCGGCGTCGAGCACGGACCGCGGCGTGGTGTGCGGCACGTACGTCTCTTCGGCCGGCCGTCGTTCGGAGCGCCCCGCCCACCAGTTCCCCCACCGGACGCCGGCTACCCGGCGCCGGCGCAGCCATGACTCCGGGGCGGCGCTCTCGGTCGGTTCCATTCCCGTCCCTCTCACAGCCGGCGGTGCCCACGCCACGCGGCCCGTTGCCCTGACAACCCTGGGCACGGCAGGCGCACGTCTCAACAGTAGGCCGCAGAAGGCTTCCACGGGCAGCGGTCGTCGACGGTTGCCCGAATGCGCCCCGGCCACCCGTATGCATCTGGTATGCGCCAATCGGGTGGCCTTCAACCGCCGCCGCGCCTACTCCTCGACGGAAAGCGCCACTTCAGCCGCCGCTTCGGGCCCTTGTTCCAGCAGGACGGCGAAGCCGTCCTCGTTCAGAACAGGAACCTTCAGTTGCATTGCCTTGTCGTATTTCGATCCAGGATTGTCACCCACGACAACGAAAGATGTCTTTTTCGAAACCGAACCGGTCACCTTCGCCCCACGGGTCTGCAGGGCGTCCTTGGCACCGTCGCGGGTGAAACGCTCCAGGGTGCCGGTGACGACGACTGTCAGGCCCTCCAGGGGACGCGGCCCCTCGTCCTCCCCGGAGCTCTCCTCCTCCATGCGGACGCCGGCGGCCTTCCACTTGCGGAGGATCTCCCGGTGCCACTCCTCGGCGAACCACTCCTTGAGCGAGGCCGCGATGATGGCGCCGACGCCGTCGGTGTTCGCCAGCTCCTCCTCGGTCGCCTGCTCGATCCGCTCGATCGAGCGGAACTCGCGCGCCAGGGCCTCGGCAGCGACCGGGCCGACATGCCGGATCGAGAGGCCGGTGAGGACACGCGCCAGCGGGCGCTCCTTGGCCGCCGCGATGTTCTCCAGCATGGCGACCGCGTTCTTCCGCGGCTCGCCCTGCTGGTTGGCGAAGACCGTGGCGATCTTCTCCTCGCCCGTCTTCGGGTCCCGCTTGGGCAGCCCGCTGTCCTGGTCGAGGACGTAGGCCCGGATGGGCAGCAGACGCTCGACGGTGAGGTCGAACAGGTCGCCCTCGTCGGCCAGCGGCGGCTGCTGCGGCTCGAGCGGGCGGGTGAGGGCGGCCGCCGCGACGTAACCGAACTGCTCGATGTCCAGCGCCTTGCGGCCCGCCAGGTAGAACAGGCGCTCACGGAGCTGGGCCGGGCAGCTGCGGGCGTTCGGGCAGCGCAGGTCGACGTCGCCCTCCTTCATCGGCCGCAGCGATGTCCCGCACTCCGGGCACTCGGCGGGCATCACGAACTCGCGCTCGCTGCCGTCACGCAGGTCGACGACCGGGCCGAGGATCTCCGGGATCACGTCACCGGCCTTGCGCAGCACCACGGTGTCGCCGATCAGCACGCCCTTGGCCTTGACCACGTCCTGGTTGTGCAGGGTGGCGAACTCGACCTCGGAGCCCGCCACCGTCACCGGCTCCACCTGGGCGTACGGCGTCACGCGACCGGTGCGGCCGACGCCCACGCGGATGTCGACGAGGCGGGTGTTGACCTCCTCCGGCGCGTACTTGTAGGCGATCGCCCACCGCGGCGCACGGGCCGTGGAGCCGAGCCGGCCCTGCAGACGGATCTCGTCGAGCTTGACCACCACCCCGTCGATCTCGTGCGCCACCGAGTGCCGGTTCTCGCCGTAGTACGCGATGAACGCCCGTACCCCGTCGAGGTCGCCGACCACCTTGTTGTGCGGGGAGGTGGGCAGGCCCCAGGTCTTGAGGAGGTCGTAGGCCTCGGAGAGACGGGTCAGGCCCTCGTAGCCCTCCAGGGCGCCGATGCCGTGCACGACCATGTGCAGCGGGCGGGAGGCGGTGACGCGCGGGTCCTTCTGGCGCAGCGAACCGGCCGCCGCGTTGCGCGGGTTGGCGAACGGCTTGTCGCCGGCCTCGACCAAGCGGGCGTTGAGCTCCTCGAACTTCTCCATCGGGAAGAACACCTCGCCGCGGATCTCCACGAGGGTGGGCACCCCGTCGCCCGTGAGACGCTCCGGGATCTCCGCGATGGTGCGCACGTTGGGCGTGATGTCCTCGCCCGTACGGCCGTCACCGCGGGTCGCCGCGCGCGTGAGACGGCCGTTCTCGTAGGTCAGGTTGACGGCCAGGCCGTCCACCTTGAGCTCGCACAGGAAGTGGTACGCGGAGGCCCCGACGTCCCGGTGGACGCGCTCGGCCCACGCGGCCAGCTCCAGGTCGTCGAAGGCGTTGTCGAGCGACAGCATCCGCTCGCGGTGCTGGACGGCCGTGAACTCCGTGGCGTACGCGCCCGCGACCTTCTGGGTCGGGGAGTCGGGCGTGCGCAGCTCGGGGTGCTCCTCCTCCAGCGCCTCGAGGGCGCGCAGCAGCCGGTCGAACTCCGCGTCGCTGACGACGGGAGCGTCCTTCACGTAGTACCGGAAGCGGTGCTCCTCGATCTGCTCGGCGAGTTGCGCGTGCTGCTCCCGCGCCTCGCTGGGCACCGTCGTCTCCGCCTGCCTGTCGCCGGCCACCGTGTGTCCTCCCGTCACTCAGGGTCGTCCGCGAGGGATCTCGCCGCCCGGACGCAGTGGGCGAAAGCCCTGCGGGCGTATCCGGGGGAAGCGCCCGCGAGGCCGCACGACGGCGTGAGCGTGACCGCCTCCGCGAGAAGCCCGGGTCGCAGCCCCAGCCGGCGCCACAGCGTCCTGACACCCATGACGCTACCGGCAGGGTCCGACAATGGGGCGTCCACTGCCGGCACGACACCGGCGAAGAGCCGGGTGCCCGCCTCGACCGCCTCGCCGATCACGTCGTCGTCACGCTCGGTGAGAAGCGAGAAGTCGAAGGAGACCGCCGCCGCGCCGGACCGGCGCAGGAGGGCGAACGGGACGTCCGGCGCACACGAGTGGACCACGACCGGCCCGTCGCCGTGCACCCCGACGACGTCCCGGAGCGTGCCCTCCACGACCTGCCGGTCGACCGCGCGGTGCGTGCGGTAGCCGCTGGCGCTCCGCACATGGCCGCGGAGCACGGCGGTGAGAGACGGCTCGTCGAGCTGGAGCACGACGTCCGCGCCGGGCACCCGCCGGCGCACCTCGGCGAGGTGGAGCCGCAGGCCCTCGGCGAGGGAGCCGGCGAGATCGCGGCAGGCGCCGGGATCGGAGAGCGCCGCCTCACCGTTCCTGAGCTCCAGTGCGGCGGCGAGGGTCCAGGGCCCGACCGCCTGGACCTTCAGCTGCCCCTCGTAGCCCTGGACGTGCTCCTCCAGCGCGTCGAGGTCCTCCCCCAGCCAGGACCGGGCCCGTTTGGTGTCCCGGCCCGGCCGGTCGCCGATCCGCCAGCCGCTGGGCTCCACGCGCGCGTACATCTCGACCAGCAGGCCCGCGGTGCGGCCGATCATGTCCGCGCCGGGTCCACGGGCCGGCAGCTCGGCGAGGAAGGGGAAGTCCTCGAAGGACCCGGTGACGGTTTTGGCGGCCTCGCGGGCGTCGCCGCCCGGCAGGGAGCCGACGCCGGTGGCCGGGGCGAAACTGAAGTCTGCGTTCACGGGTGAAGCGTACGTAGCGCGACGGACCGTCAGCGCCCCGGCCGTACCGTCAGGTCGTTGATCTCGGCGTCCCTCGGGAGGTCGAGCGCCGTCAGGATCGTCGTCGCCACCGACTCGGGGTCGATCCACTCCGCGGGGTCGTACTCCTTGCCCTCCTGCTGGTGCACCTTGGCCTGCATGGGGCTGGCCGTGCGGCCGGGGTAGACGGAGGTGACGCGGACGCCGTTGCCGTGCTCCTCGGCGCGCAGCGAGTCGGCGAGGGCCTTCAGACCGTGCTTGGAGGCCGCGTACGCGGACCAGTCGGGGCTCGCCCTCAGGCCCGCGCCCGAGTTGACGAACAGCACATGGCCGCGCGCGGTGCGCAGTTGCGGCAGGAAGTGCCGGGTCAGCTCCGCGGGGGCGATCAGGTTGACGTTGAGCTGGTGCCGCCAGGACTTCGGGGTGAGGTCGCCGACCGGGCCGAGGTCGACCACTCCGGCGATGTGCAGGAGGGAGTCCACCCGGTCCGGGAGGCTCTGGTGGGAGAAGGCCCAGCTCAGTCTGTCGGGGTCGGCGAGGTCCCCGACGAGCGTCCGCGCGCCGGGGAACTCCGCCGCGAGTTCCCTGCCGCGGCCGGCGTCGCGCGCGTGCAGCACGAGCTCGTCCCCGCGCGCGTGCAGACGGCGGGCGACGGCGGCGCCGATGCCGGAGCCCGCTCCGGTGATCACATGGGTAGCCATGTCCGCCATGCTCGCATCATCGCCGGGTCATCCGATGCCCCGGCTCTCCTCGAGGTAGGCGAGGGCGCCCACCGCCTCCTCCGCGAAGAACACCAGGTCGGTGAGGGGCCGGGGCAGGAAGCCCTCGGCCTCCATCCGCCGGAACTGCTCCTTGAGACCGTCGTAGAAGCCCGCGGTGTTGAGCAGCACGACCGGCTTGTCGGTGTGGCCGTGCTTCTTCAGCTCCAGTATCTCGGTGGCCTCGTCCAGCGTCCCGGTACCGCCGACCATGATCACCACGGCGTCCGACTTCGCCAGGAGCAGCCGCTTCCTCTCGGCCAGGTCCTTCGCGATCACCATCTCGTCGGCTCCCGGCCGCGCCGACGCGGCGAGGAAGTCCACCGACACACCGCACAGCCGGCCGCCGGCCGACTGCACGCCGTCGGCGACCACCTTCATCAGGCCGACGTCCGAGCCGCCCCACACGAGGGTGTGACCGCCCTTGCCGAGCAGTTCGGCGAACTCGCGCGCGGGGCGGGTGTAGCGGTCGTCGAGGTCGGCCGCGGAGAGGAAGACGCAGATACGCATCGCGCCACGGTACGCGGGAAGAACCGCGGGCCCCCGAGCGCTGTCCCTGCATGACCCGAGGACACACGATCACCGTCGAGCAGGGCGACCGGCACGTCAGGGTCGTCCATGACGGCCGGGTGCTGGCCGAGACCGACCGGGCGCTCGTCCTGCGCGAGACCGGCTGTCCGGCGCGGTACTACATCCCCGCCGAGGACGTCCGGCTCGACCTGCTGACCCCGTCCGACACCCACACCTACTGCCCTTTCAAGGGAACCGCGTCCTACTGGTCGCTGCCGGGCGCGGCCGACCTCGTCTGGGCCTATCCGGAGCCGAAGCCGGACGTCGCACCGATCAAGAACCACTTCTGCTTCTACGAAGCCGAGGTGTCGTAGGGCGATGAGGGCCGTGCCGTGCGGCAGTCTGCACAGGCATGGACAAGAAGACGATTTCCCGCGACGGCACCGAACTCGCGTACTCCCGCGCCGGACAGGGCCCCGCGGTCATCCTCGTGAGCGGGGCGATGTCCACGGGCGGCACCGTGGCGCCCCTGGCCGGGCTGCTCGCCGACCGCTTCACGGTCCTCTGGTACGACCGCCGGGGCCGCGGCGAGAGCGGCGACACGGCGCCGTACGCGGTGCGGCGGGAGGTCGAGGATCTGGGCGCCCTGGTGGACGCGGCGGGCGGTGAGGCGGCGCTGTACGGCGTCTCGTCCGGCGGGGCGCTGGTGCTGGAGGCGGCGGCGGCCGGGCTGCCGGTGAGCCGGGTGGCGGTCTACGAGACGCCGTTCGCCGTCGACGAGGCGGCCGGGCGGGACCGCGCCGCGTACACGGCGGCCCTGACCGAGGCGCTCGCGCAGGGGCGGCGGGGGGACGCCGTCGAGCTGTTCCTGCGGCTGACGGGGCTCGCCGAGGAGATGATCCAGGGAGCCCGCCGGTCGCCCATGTGGGCGGGGATGGAGGCCGTCGCGCCGACCCTCGCCTACGACGACGCCGTGATGGGCGGCGGGCCGGCGCCGCGGGAGCGGCTGGCGTCGGTCCGCGTGCCGGTGCTGGCCGTGGCGGGCGGGGCGAGCCCGCCCTGGCTGCGCGAGGCCGTGCGCACGGTCGCGGACGCCGTCCCCCGAGGGACGTTCCGGACGCTGGAAGGCCAGTCCCACATGGTGGATCCGAACGTGCTGGCGCCGGTGCTGGCGGATTTCTTCGCCGGGCAGGACTGACGGCCGGGCCGCCCCGGCGGCGGTCAGGCCACCCCGGCCGACGTCCGCACGGTCGACGCGATCGTGGCCGAGCCGACCACGCGCGTGCCGTCGTACAGCACGATCGCCTGACCGGGCGCCACGCCCCGGACCGGCTCGGTGAACGTGACCTGCAGGCGGCCGTCGACGAGTTCGGCGGCCGCCTCGGTCTCGCCGCCGTGGGCGCGCAGCTGGGCCGTGTAGAGGCCGGGGCCGGTGGGGGCGGCGCCGCACCAGCGGGGCTTGATCGCGGTGAGCGCGCCGACGTCGAGGGAGGCGGCGGGACCGACCGTCACCGTGTTGTTCACCGGGGAGATGTCGAGGACGTAGCGCGGCTTGCCGTCGGCGGCGGGGGTGCCGATGCGCAGGCCCTTGCGCTGGCCGACGGTGAAGCCGTACGCGCCCTCGTGGGTGCCGATCTTCGCGCCGGACTCGTCGACGATGTCGCCCTCCGCCCGGCCCAGCCGCTGGGCGAGGAAGCCCTGGGTGTCGCCGTCGGCGATGAAGCAGATGTCGTGCGAGTCGGGCTTCTTGGCTACGGCGAGGCCGCGCCGCTCCGCCTCCGCGCGGATCTCGTCCTTGGTCGTCACCGTGTCGCCGAGGGGGAAGAGCGCGTGGGCGAGCTGCCGGTCGTCCAGCACCCCGAGGACGTACGACTGGTCCTTCGCCATGTCGGAGGCGCGGTGCAGCTCGCGCGTGCCGTCCTCGCGGACCAGCACCTTCGCGTAGTGGCCGGTGCACACCGCGTCGAAGCCGAGCGCGAGCGCCTTGTCGAGCAGCGCGGCGAACTTGATCTTCTCGTTGCAGCGCAGGCAGGGGTTGGGGGTGCGGCCGGCCTCGTACTCGGCGACGAAGTCGTCGACGACGTCCTCGCGGAAGCGGTCGGCGAGATCCCAGACGTAGAACGGGATGCCGATGACGTCGGCGGCGCGACGGGCGTCGCGCGAATCCTCGATGGTGCAGCAGCCCCGCGCGCCGGTGCGGAACGACTGCGGGTTCGCGGAGAGCGCGAGGTGGACGCCGGTCACGTCGTGGCCGGCTTCCGCGGCACGGGCGGCGGCGACGGCGGAGTCGACCCCGCCGGACATGGCGGCGAGTACGCGAAGGGGGCGGGGGCGCTGCGAGGTCTCAGTCATAACCCTTTCAGGGTACGGGTCGCCGGGAACCCGGACCCGCGAGTATCCGTTGACGATCTAGAGGGGCCGGGCCTGTCCGACGGATCGGGTCCGAGGAAGGACGGGTCATGGGGGCGACACGAGGTGACTCCGACCGGCGTATCGGGCGGCGCGCGCTGCTGATCGGCGGCGCGGCGGCGGCCGTCGGCACCGCCGTGCTGGCGCGCGACGAACTGACACGGCTGTACTGGCGGCTGCCCGGCGTGCGCAGACAGCGGGTGGAGGGCGCGGTCGACTTCCTCGGCGCGCGGTGGGTCGCGGCGTCGGAGGCGAACTTCCGCTGGGCGGACCGGCCGGACGACTACGGGATCGACATGGTCGTCATCCACGTCACACAGGGAGACCTCGGGAGCGCGGTGAAGGCGTTCGAGGACCCGGGGCACCGGGCGGCGGCGCACTACATCGTCGGCAAGGACGGCCGCGTCACGCAGATGGTCCGCGAGCTGGACGTGGCGTACCACGCGGGCAACCGCTCCTACAACGAGCGCAGTGTGGGCATCGAGCACGAAGGGTTCGTCGACCGGCCGCAGGACTTCACGGACGCGATGTACGCCGCGTCCGCCCGGCTGACCGCCGCGGTCTGCCGCCGCTATGACATACCCGTGGACCGGGAGCACATCGTCGGGCACGTGGAGGTGCCGGGGACGGATCACACCGATCCCGGGGAGCACTGGGACTGGAAGCGGTACATGAAGCTCGTCGCCGCGGCGCACGCGGCCGCCGGCCGCCAGTCGACGTGACACAGGTCACACCCGCGCGGAGCCGTGAGCAACCGATGAGCATCGGACGTCCGATGTGTCCCGCCCCCCGGAGATGACCTGCAGCCCGCCAAGCCGACGGCCCCTCAACGGAGTTGGGGCCCTGGGCGATCGCACAGCCTCCTGGGCCCGCTGCCAGGTTCGGCCCAGTCTTCACACAGGCCTTACCCCGAGGCTCCACGCCCATGACCCACGACACAGATCCCGCGTCCGGCGCGGGACGGCAGAGCAACGGCGCCCACGCGCGAAGCGGCCGCGGCGACACGGACGGGCACTCCGAGAAGACGAAGGGCCGCGGCGGCAAGGGCCTGCACCGGCGCACGTTCCTCGGCGGGATGGCCGGGGCGGCCGGACTCGCCGCCTTCGGAGCGGCCGGGGCGACCTTCTCCCTGTTGACCGACGGCAACGACAATGAGGCGTCCGCGGCGGACGCCACCACCGCCACAGCGACGCTCACCGTCCCCGACCTGCTGGAGGGCACCGCCTCCGGCGGCACCACCAGCTACACCCTGACCGCGAAGACCGGCACGGGCGAGGTGCTCAGCGGCGTCACCAGCACCACCGCCGGCTACAACGGCTCGTACCTCGGCCCGACCATGAAGTGGACCACCGGCGACACGGTCCTGCTGAACATCACCAACACCCTGGGCGACGACACCTCGGTCCACTTCCACGGCGCCCACATCCCGCCCAAGATGGACGGCGGCCCGCAGAACGCGTTCGCCGACGGCGAGACCTGGTCGCCCACCTTCGAGATCAAGGACGAGGCCAAAACCCTCTGGTACCACCCGCACGCCCTGGGCACCACGGCCGAACAGGTCGTCCACGGCCTGGCCGGCATGATCATCGTGGCGGACGACTCGGACGCCTCGGCCGCCCTGCCGAGCGAGTACGGCGTCGACGACATCCCGATCATCCTGCAGTGCCTGGCGGTGGACAGCAGCGGCGACGTCAAGTACAACGTCAGCGGCTATCTCGGCGCGGGCCTCAGCTACCCGGTGCTGTGCAACGGCACGAACGTCGACTCGACCACCCTCGGCTTCACCGCCACCCGCAAGCGCACCCGCTTCCGGGTCCTGAACGCCTCGCCCGCCGACATCATGACCGTCCAGCGCGGCGACGGCGGAACGCTCACCCAGATCGCCACCGACCAGGGCTATCTGACGGAGGCCACCGAGGTGACGTCCATCCGGCTGGTGGCCGGCGCCCGCGCCGAGTTCGTCCTCGACCTCGAGGACGCGGTCACGCTGCAGACGGTCGTCACCACCGGCTGGATCCGCGGCGGCAGCGGCACCTACGACTTCCTGACCGTGACCCCGGACGCCTCCGACTCCCCCGCCGACCTGCCGAGCTCGCTCAACACCATCACCCGGTACGACACGAGCGCGTTCACCGCGCGGACGATCACCCTCGGCCAGAGCGGCCAGACCATGACGATCAACGGCTCGGCGGGCACCAGCATGTCCTCGATGGCGATGATCAGCACGACGCTCGACGCCGAGGAGGTCTGGACGATCAAGAACGGCACGCAGCTGGAGCACTCCTTCCACCTGCACGACGTGCCGTTCCAGCTGATCGAGATCAACGGTTCGACGCCGACCGGCGTCGACCTCGGCTGGTACGACACCTTCGAGGTGGTCGGCGGCGGCTCCATCAAGATCGCCATGAAGTTCACCGACTTCACCGACGACACGTACATGTACATGCTCCACTGCCATCTGCTCCAGCACGAGGACGAGGGCATGATGGCGGCGCTCATGGTCACGGACGGCTGACGGCGGTGGGCCGCCCCTGAGCCGACGTTCCGCGGGCAGGGCGGGTCAGCCGCCGGGCGTCACGTCAGCCCCGCCGCGCGGGCCCGCTCGACCGCCGGGCCGATGGCCTTGGCCACCGCTTCGACATCGGCCCCGGTGGAGGTGTGACCGAGGGAGAAGCGCAGGGTGCCGCGGGCCAGGTCGGGATCGACGCCGGTGGCCAGCAGCACATGGCTGGGCTGGGCGACGCCGGCGGTGCAGGCGGAGCCGGTGGAGCACTCGATGCCCTGGGCGTCCAGGAGCAGCAGCAGCGAGTCGCCCTCGCAGCCCGGAAAGGTGAAGTGGGCGTTGGCCGGCAGCCGGTTCACGGGGTCACCGCCGAGGATCGCGTCCGGGACGGCCGTGCGTACGGCGTCGATCAGGGCGTCGCGCAGGGCGCCGACCTCGCGGGCGAACCGTTCGCGCTGCTCGGCGGCGAGGCGTCCGGCGACCGCGAAGGAGGCGATCGCGGGGACGTCGAGGGTGCCGGAACGGACATGGCGTTCCTGCCCGCCGCCGTGCAGCACGGGGACGGGGGTGTGCTCGCGGCCCAGCAGCAGGGCGCCGATCCCGTACGGACCGCCGATCTTGTGGCCGGAGACCGTCATGGCGGCTAGCCCGGAGGCCGCGAAGTCGACCGGGACCTGGCCGAAGGCCTGCACCGCGTCGGCATGCAGCGGGACGTCGAACTCGGCTGCCACGTCGGCCAGTTCACGGACCGGCAGGATCGTGCCGATCTCGTTGTTCGCCCACATCACCGTGGCCAGGGCGACGTCCTCGGGATGGCGTGCGATCGCGTCGCGAAGGGCGTCGGGATGGACCCGCCCCTCGGCGTCGACCGGCAGGTACTCGACCGTGGCGCCCTCGTGCTCGCCGAGCCAGTGCACGGCGTCCAGCACGGCGTGGTGCTCGACGGGGCTGGCCAGGACACGGGTGCGGGCCGGGTCGGCGTCACGGCGGGACCAGTACAGGCCTTTGACCGCGAGGTTGTCGGCCTCGGTGCCGCCGGAGGTGAGGACGACCTCGCTGGGGCGGGCGCCGAGCGCTTCCGCGAGGGTCTCACGGGCTTCCTCGACCGTGCGGCGGGCCTGCCGGCCGGCTGCGTGGAGGGAGGAGGCGTTACCGGTGATGCTCAGGTGCGCGGTGAGCGCCTCGACCGCCTCGGGGAGCATGGGCGTGGTCGCGGCGTGGTCGAGGTATGCCATGGTGGCCCGATTCTACGGGGCCCGGATGACGCGCCTCGCTCGCAGGTGCGGCCGCCGCGGTCAGAAGCTCCAGGAGACCGTCGAGTCCGCCTGCATGAAGGCGACCAGGACGAGCAGGTCGGCGACGCCCAGCGCAAGGCCGAGGTAGGCGCGACCGCGGCGGGCGGTGCCGCGCCAGAGGGCCGCCGCCGCGAGGATCACGGCGATGGGGCCGAGGAAGACGTTGAGGACGAGCAGGCCCAGCAGGCCCAGGATGAAGGACGCGACGGCCATGCCGTCGGCGTCCCGGACGCCGGTGCGACGTGTGGCCGGTGCGGTGAGATGCATGGTCGGTCAGCTCCTGTCGATCAGTGGTGCGGGCGGTTGAGGGGACGGGCGGTTCGTCGGGGGCGGGGGGCGACGGCCGGCGCCGGTGGCGGCGGCTCGGTCGCGTCGTCGCTTCGGTCAGTGGGCCGAAGAGCGCCGGCGGCCGTTGCGCTCGCGGAGCGCGAAGATGCCGAGCCAGGCGGCGATCACCACGCCGGCGACGAGCGTGAAGGCGAACGGCGCATGGGCGACGGTGCCCAGGACGACGCCGAACAGCAGCAGTGCGGCGACGAGGAACAGCATGGGTCGAACCCCCTTCGAGGCGGCGTTGCGCCGCGTTCATGTCTTTTCGGTGAACACTTGTGGTTACACTTGTTCACTGACTCCAGAGTCTAGCGTGCTTCCCGGCTTTCCAATTACGGAGAACAGTTGTTAACTGGATGACATGAGTCACACCCTCGGCATCCGACAGGCACAGAAGCAGAAGACCCGGCAGTCGCTCCTGGACGCCGCCTTGCTGCTGCTCGAGGAGCAGAGCCTGAGCAGCCTCGGTCTGCGTGAGGTCACCCGGGCCGTCGGAGTGGCCCCGACGGCCTTCTACCGGCACTTCCGCTCCACGGCGGATCTGGGAGTGGCCCTGGTCGAGGAGGCGCTGGGCAGTCTGCACCCGATGATCCGCACCACCGTGACCACGGCCGACACCAGTGCCGAACGCATCACGCGCGCTGTGGAGTTGATAGCCGGTCATGTGACCGCGTACCCCGCTCACGTCCGTTTCATCGCCCGTGAGCGACATGGCGGGGTCCAGCCGGTGCGGGAGGCGATCCGGGAGCAACTGGGCAGGTTCGCCGAAGAGGTGAAGGCCGAGCTGGCCAAGGATTCCGAGGCCGAGGGCTGGAGCGACGACGACCTGCTGATGCTCTCGCACCTCTACGTGGACCAGATGCTCATCACGGCCTCCCTGTTCCTCGAGTCCCTGGAGGCCTCGCCGCAGGAGCGGGAACGGGTCAGCAGGATGGCGACCCGTCAGATGCGGCTCATCAGCATCGGCCGCCACCACTGGCTGGACTGAGCGCCGGCGGCGACGCGCAGGGGCGGCGCGCCCGTTCCCGGATGCGCCGCCCCTGTGTGCCGTGCCGGCGGTCAGCCCTGCTGCTGGGCCTGCTGCCCCTGGCCGCCGCCCGGGCCGCCGCAGCCGCCGCCCTGACCGCCCTGACCGCCCTGACCGCCCTGACCGCCGCCGCCGGGGGCGCCGCTCGGGGCGCCCGACGGGACACCGGTCGGGGCGCCCGACGGGATACCGGTCGGGGCGCCCGACGGCTGTCCCGAAGCCGCACCGGTCGGCGCTCCCGAGGGAGCCCCGCCCGGCGCCCCGCTCGGCATTCCGGAGGCGTTGCCGGACGGCGCCTGGCAGGACTGCTGCCCCGGACCGCCGCCGTTCGAGTTCGAGGAGGAGGAGTCGCCCGAGCCGCAGGCCGCCAGAGCGAGGGGCGAGAACGCCAGCAGCGCCACCGCGGGGACGAGACGGACGGGCATCAGCGCACGCTTCATGAGAGTCAGCTCCAGGGAGAGGGGGAGAACCTGAGGCGGGCACTCAACCAACGGCGCTTGGGGCCTTCCTGAGGCTTCGCTGTCCGCTGCCTGTCAGGCGGGCAAAGCGCCCCTCAAGAGAAGTCCCCGACCTGGGAGTTGACCTCCGGGTCCGCCCGACGGCCGAGGAGGCGCTGGTACAGCTCCGTGACACGGACAGCCGGTCCGGGAGCCCGATCAGGCGAGCCGGGCCCTCGCCAGCTGCCGCGACTGGGCGACCAGCCGGTCCGCGCTGTCCCAGACCTCGGCGTCCTCCTCGAGGAAGCCGCCCGCGAGGTTGCGGGTGACGATGGAGACGCGCAGCGGTCCGGGAGCCGGACGGCAGCGGACATGGACGGTGAGCTCCACCGTGGGGACCCAGCCGCGCAGACCGATCTCGAAGGCGGTCGGCGGCAGGGCGTCCACCGCCAGCAGCAGGGAGAGCGGGTCGGGGTCGCGCCCGTCCTTCAGGCCGAACCAGGCCCGCATCTCGCCCCTGCCGGACGGCTGCCCGAGCGCCCAGCCGAGGGTCGACGGGTCGAGCTTGAGCATCAGCCGGTCGGCGATGGCGGAACTGCCGTCCACGGGGGCCGGCCCGTCCTCGGGGCCGAAGCACTGCTCGAGGGGCGGGATCGCCGGGGGCTTCGCCGTCGTCCGGACGTCGTCCGGGAGCGCGTCCAGGTCGCCGTAGGAGGCGAGGACGCGGATCCGCTCGACCTCGGCGCCGTTCTCGTCGTACTGGAAGAGCGAGGCCTGTCCGGTCGACAGGGTGCGGCCGGAGCGGACGACGTCCGTGCGGACGGTCGCGGGGCCGGGCTGCGACGCGGTGAGGTAGTGGGCCGAGATCGTGAACGGGTCGTCGTGCGGCAGGGCGTCCGCGAGGGCACGGCCGAGAACGGCGAGGAGGTAGCCGCCGTTGACGGCGCTGATGATCGTCCAGCCGGCCGAGAGGTCGATGTCGTAGACACCGGGTGCGCGGCGGGTGAGCGCGGTGTCGCGGTCGAACTCGCTGTCGCCGATCGAGGCCGTGACGGGGAGGTCGGGGGCCCGCTCGGCCGCCGCGATAGCTGCTTCTGGCATGCCTGAACGGTACAGCAAGGCATTACTAAGCGGTAGCTTTGTTGGTGACGGAAGGTGAAGAAGGGACATGAGATGGCAAATTTCTTGGTAAGTGTCCCGACTCGTCCGTAACCTTGTCGCCCCGATTCCCCTCTGCAAGAACATGAGCCTCACCGGGACTCCGTTCCTCTACACCCTGATCGCCGTGTCCGTGCTCGCCGTCGCGCTGCCGCTGCTGCTGTGGTCGCGGATGCGCGGACCGCGGCTGCTGCGCATCGCGGCCCGGATGCTGATGCTGCTGTTCGCCCAGGGCACCGCCGTCGCCCTCGTCTTCGTTCTCGTCAACAACGCCAACAGCCTGTACGACACCTGGGGCGACCTGCTGGGCACCGGCACCCATGTGCAGCAGGCCGCCGACCTGGGCGCCGACGGCACCGGCGGCATCGCGCTCGACCGGCTGCCCAGGGTCGAGCAGCAGTTCGCGCCGGCGGACGGGACGGGGATGCACGCGGCCGGCGGGGTGCGCGTCACCCAGCTCGAGGGCCAGGTCTCGGGCGTGAACGCCGAGGTCTACGTCTGGCTGCCCCCGCAGTACCACGATCCCGCCTACGCTCACCGCTCCTTCCCGGTGGTGGAGCTGCTGCCGGGCTATCCGGGCTCTCCCAAGTCCTGGTTCGGGTCGCTGCACGTGCACGAGCAGCTGGAGCCGCTGATGCGCTCGGGCGAGGTCGCGCCGTTCATCCTGGTCGCGCCGCGCACCACGCTGCTGCCGGGCGTGGACACCGGCTGCGCCAACGTCCCGCACGTCGTCAACGCGGACAGCTGGCTCAGCATCGACGTGCCGAAGATGGTCCGGGACAACTTCCGGGCCCAGCCGGCGCCCAAGGGCTGGGCGGTCGCCGGGTATTCGGCGGGGGCCCACTGCGCGGCCAAGCTCGCCGTCGCCCACCCCGACCGCTTCCGGGCGGCGGTGAGCCTGTCCGGGTACAGCGACCCGATCGGCGAGCGCAAATCCCTCGCGGCCAGGAGTCCGTCCCTGCGCCGGGCCAACAACCCCTATCTGCTGCTGCGCAAGGCCGTCGTGCCCCCCGCCGTGTCCCTGTACCTCTCCGGTCAGCCGCAGGACGGCTACGAAGCGGCCCTGGCCCTGCGGAAGGAGGCGAAGGCGCCGACGAACGTGCACGTCGTGTACGTCCCGAAGAGCGCGGGCGGCCACTCCATGGCGCTGTGGCGGCCGCAGGTCGTGCCGGCGTTCCGCTGGCTGACCCTGCAGATGGAGCAGAGCCCGGTCACCGGCGGCACGGGCCGGCCTACTCCTCGCGCACCGTCGAGCGACGATTCCAGGCACGAGGCGCTCGCCAGTGGAACCGCATCGCCAGAAGCCGCAGCACGAAGGCGGTGACCGCCGCCACCCCGCTGGCCAGCGGGGAGAGCACGTCGTGGCGGATGCAGAGCGCCACCATGGCGGCGCCGACGATCGCCGGGACCGCGTACAGATCGCGGTCCCAGCGCAGCAGCGAGGGCACCTCGTTGGCCAGCACGTCCCGCAGCACACCGCCGCCCACCGCGGTGGCGAGCCCCAGCGCGGCCGACGCGGTGAGGCCGAGCCCGTAGTCGTACGCTTTCGTCGTCCCGGTGACGCAGAACAAACCGAGGCCGGCCGCGTCGAAGACGTTGACGCCGGTCTGGATCCGCTCCACCTGCGGATGCAGGAAGACGACGAGCAGCGCCGCGAACAGCGGCGTGAGGAAGTACCCGAGGTCGGTGAAGGCGGCCGGCGGCACGGCCCCGATGACCAGGTCCCGGAACAGCCCGCCGCCGAGCGCGGTGACCTCGGCGAGCGTGGCGATGCCGAACACGTCGAAGTTCTTGCGGACGGCGAGCAGCGCCCCCGAGATGGCGAACACGAAGATGCCGAACAGGTCGAGGGTGTGCTGGACGGAAGGACTGAAGATCTGCTGGAGCACCCTTACATTGTCACCCAGCACTCAGCCCCCGCCTTACATTGCAAGGCGGGGGCTGAGATCTGGTGGTGCTTACTTCTCCTTGGCCGGCGTCTCACCGTCGGACGTCCCGGGAGCCTCGGTCGTCGCCTCGGCCGCCTCGGTCCCGCCGGGAGCCTCGGTCACCTCGGTCGCCTCAGGGGCCTCAGCCGCCTCGGTCACCTCGGTCGCTTCGGTCGCCTCAGGCACCTCGGTCGTCTCCGGGGCCTCGGCCGCCTCAGGCACCTCGGTCGTCTCCGGGGCCTCGGTCGCCGGGTTGTCGGCGATCTCCGCCGCCACCGCCGCCGAGGTCGCCGCCGACTCGGCGAGCACCTCGTCGGCCACCAGTTCGGCCGCCTCCTTCGCGGCGGTCAGCAGGACGACGTCCTGCGGGGCCTGGTCCGCGAAGTTCTCCGGGTGGTGGCAGGCGACCTGCTGGCCCGTACGCAGCTCGACGAGCACGGGCTCCTGGGTCGCGCAGACCTGCGTCGCCTTCCAGCACCGGGTGTGGAAGCGGCAGCCGCTCGGCGGCGAGATCGGCGAGGGCACGTCGCCCTTGAGCAGGATGCGCTCGCTCTTGGCGCCGCGGCGCTTCGGGTCCGGGACCGGCACGGCCGACATGAGCGCCTTGGTGTACGGGTGCATCGGCGCCTGGTACAGCGAGGTGCGGTCGGCGAGTTCGACGATCTTGCCGAGGTACATCACCGCGATGCGGTCCGAGACGTGCCGCACGACGGACAGGTCGTGCGCGATGATCACGTACGTCAGGCCGAGTTCCTGCTGGAGGTCGTCCATCAGGTTGACGACCTGCGCCTGGATCGACACGTCCAGCGCGGAGACCGGCTCGTCCGCCACGACGAGCTTCGGCTTCAGGGCGAGCGCACGGGCGATGCCGATGCGCTGACGCTGGCCGCCGGAGAACTCGTGCGGGTAGCGGTTGTAGTGCTCGGGGCTCAGACCCACGAGCTCCAGCAGCCGCTGGACCTCTTTCTTCACGCCGCCCTCGGGCTCCACGCCCTGGAGGCGGAAGGGCGCCGAGACGATCCCGCCGATGGTGTGCCGCGGGTTCAGGGAACCGTACGGGTCCTGGAAGATCATCTGGATGTCCCGCCGCAGCGGGCGCATCGCGGACGGCTTCAGCCGGGTGATGTCCTGGCCCTCGAAGTGGATCGTGCCGCCGGTCGGGTCCGCGAGCCGGGTGATGACCCGTCCCATGGTCGACTTGCCGCAGCCCGACTCGCCGACGACGCCCAGGGTCTCGCCCTTGCGCACCTCGAAGTCGATGCCGTCGACGGCCTTGACCGCGCCGACCTGACGCTGCAGGACGCCCTTGCGGATGGGGAAGTGCTTCTGCAGGCCCTGGACCTTGAGCAGCACCTCGCGGTTCTCGGAGGAGGAGGCCTGCGGCGGAACCGAGGGGGCCGCGTCCGTCTTCTTCGTCTCACTCACAGCTTCGGCGCAATCTCTTCGGTCCAGATCCGCGTACGGTCCTCCGACGAGAGGTGGCAGGCGGACCAGTGCCCGCCGCCGACCTGCTGCAACTCGGGACGCACGGTGCGGGTGACATCGCCCTTGGGCACGTCCGCGTACGGGCAGCGGGGGTTGAAGGCGCAGCCCGAGGGGACGTTGATGAGGCTCGGCGGCTGGCCCTTCACCGGGATGAGCCGCTCGGAGGTCTCACGGTCGATGCGCGGCATCGAGCCGAGCAGACCCCAGGTGTAGGGGTGCTGCGGCTTCTCGAAGATCTCGTCGACCGGACCGCGCTCCACGCACCGGCCGCCGTACATCACCAGGACGTCGTCGGCGATCTCGGCGACGACGCCGAGGTCGTGGGTGATGATGACGACCGCGGAGCCGAACTCCTTCTGCAGATCCCGGATGAGGTCCAGGATCTGGGCCTGGACGGTCACGTCCAGGGCCGTGGTCGGCTCGTCCGCGATGAGGAGCTCGGGGTTGTTGACCAGCGCCATGGCGATCATCGCGCGCTGGCGCATACCGCCGGAGAACTCGTGCGGGTAGCCGTCCACACGCTTCGCCGGCTCCGGGATGCCGACCCGGTCGAGCATCTCGATCGCCCGCGCGCGGGCGGCCTTCTTGCTGACGTCGTGGTGGACGCGGTACGCCTCCACGATCTGGTTGCCGATCGTGTAGTACGGGTGCATCGCGGACAGCGGGTCCTGGAAGATCATCGCCATCTCGCGGCCGCGCAGCCGGCGCACCTCGTCCGGGTCGGCGGAGACCAGTTCCTTGCCGTCGAGCCAGATCTCGCCGGACATCCGCACGTTCTTGCCGCGCGCGCCGAGCCGGTGCAGACCCATGATCGCCAACGAGGTGACGGACTTCCCGGAGCCGGACTCGCCCACGATGCTGAGGGTCTTGCCCTTCTCCACCTGGAAGCTGAGCCCGTCGACGGACTTGACCAGGCCGTCGTCGGTCGGGAAGTGCACCTTGAGGTCGCGCACGTCGAGGAACGCGCCGGGGTTCTTCGAGGACGGGCCGGTCGGCTCGCCCACGGCGGCGCCGGTCTTGGACAGTTCGGTCACGAGAGCCTCACCCGCGGGTCGGCGGCCGCGTAGAGCAGGTCCACCAGGAGATTTGCGATGACGACGAAGAAGGCGGCGAGCAGCGTGACGCCGAGGATCGGCGGCAGGTCGTTGTCCGTGATGGCCTTCACCGCGTACTCGCCGACGCCGTGCAGCGAGAAGACGGACTCGGTGATCAGGGCACCGCCGAGCAGCAGACCGACGTCCATGCCGAACACCGTGATGATCGGCGTCAGCGCGGCCCGCAGACCGTGCCGGGCGACGACGTTGCGCTCGCGCAGGCCCTTGGCGCGGGCCGTGCGGATGAAGTCCTCGTTCATCGTCTCCAGCATCCCCGAGCGGGTCAGCCGCGCATAGATGGCGGAGTACAGCAGCGCGAGCGAACACCACGCCGGGAACAGCGTGTTGGCCCACTGCGCCGGGTTCTCGGAGAACGGCACGTAGGTGCGGCCGAAGATCGGGATCTGGTAGGTGAAGAGCAGGATCGCCAGGCTGCCCGTGAAGAACATGGGGAGCGACACACCGGCGAGGGCGATGCCCATGAAGGTGCGGTCGAAGATCGAGCGCGGCTTCAGCGCGGAGATCACACCGATGACCACACCGCCGACCAGCCACATCAGGGCGGCGCCGACGGCGAGCGAACCCGTCACCGGCAGGCGGGAGGTGAGCTGCGGCCAGACCGCCTCGTGGGTCTTGAAGGAGTACCCGAAGCACGGCGCGTCACAGTGCGCGGTGGTGGGCCCCAGGTCGTAGGTGGCACCGGTCACGACACCCTTGATGAAGTGCCAGTACTGGAGATAGACCGGGTCGTCCAGACCGAGGTTGCGCTTGACCGCAGCGATGTCCGCCGCCGACGGGCTCTTCCCGATGTACTGCTGTGCCATCTGGTCGGCGGTCTGACCGGCGAGCCGTGGCAGCAGGAAGAAGATGGCGAAGGTCACCGCGGTGACGACCAGCAGCAGGATCACTGCCGCGAACGTCCGACGGAGGATGTACGAGATCACGGGGATCGGCCTGGTGCCCGCGGGCCGGGAAGCCCGCGGGCACCAATGCCTTCACCTGCCTTCCGGGGCTACTTCTTGGTCGTGCCGATGTTGAGGTAGTCGTACTGACCGCTGAAGGCCGCCGTCGACACCAGGTTGGTGTAGTTCGCCGGGCGGTACAGCAGGACCTTGAAGTAGGTCAGCGGCACGAGGGCCGCGTCGTCCATGACCTTCTTGTCGATCTGCGTGTAGATGGCGTTGCGCTGGGTCGCGTCCTGCGTGCCGATCGCCTTGGCGAGGTTCGCGTTGACCTCGGGGTCGTTCAGCTCCGACAGGTTGGTGTTGCCGGAGGCCCCGATGGCGGCGCCGTTCAGGATCTGCTGCAGGAAGCCGTAGCCGCCCGGCCAGTCGGCGCCCCACTGCATCATCATCAGGCCGACGTTGTTCTTCTTGTTGAACGCCGGGACGCCCGCGTAGTCGGTGAAGTACTTGCCCGACGGGAACTGCTTCAGGCTGGCGTTGATGCCGACCTTCTTCAGCGAGGCGATGATCGCCGTGGCCGCGTCGATCTCCGGCTGGCGGTCGCTGCGCGCGGTGATGTTGGTGGTGATCGCCGTCTTGCCGCAGGCCTTCAGCTGCTCCTTGGCCTTGGCGACGTCGCCCTTGTTGCCGTCGGTGGCGTAGGCGTCCGCCTTCGCGTAGCCCGGGATGTCCGGCGGGAGGACGGTGGTGGCGATGTCACCGCGGATCGGGCCGCCCTCGGCGGTCTGCACCGAGACCTTGTCGACGGCGTACTGCACGGCCTTGCGGCAGGCGACGTTGTCGAACGGCGCGACCTTGGTGTTGATCGCCAGGTAGACGAGGCGGCCACCGTAGGTGTTGTCCGTGTTGGCCTTCAGCGCGGCGTCGTTGATGACCTTCGCCTGCGTCGCGGCCTGAACGCCGGTGCCGCCGAGGTCGATCGCGTCGCCGGCCTGGACGTCCTGGTCGATCGTCTCGGCGTTGACCTTCAGCTTGACGACGATCTTGTCCGGGTACTGCTTGCGCAGCGGGTCGGTCTTCGCGTCCCAGTTCTCGTTGCGGACGAGGGTGACCTGCTTGCCCTCGTCGTAGCTCTCGAACTTGTACGAGCCCGAGGACACGATGTTCTTGACGTAGTCGATGCCCTTGTCCTTGGCCTCGGGCACCGGCGCGGTCTGCGGCGTCGCGACCAGGTAGTCGAACTCCTGGAACGCCGACTTCAGCTTGAAGACGATCGTCGTGTCGTCCGGGGTCTCGATGGACGCGAGGCCCTTCTTGTCCTTGTACGGACCCTTGTACGCCTCGCCGCCCACCAGGAGCTGCTGGAAGTAGTTCGGGCCGAGGGACAGCACGTCACGCGCGAAGTTGGAGCGCTCGACGGCGTACTTGACGTCCTTGGACGTGATCGCCGTGCCGTCCTGGTACTTCAGGCCCGTGCGCAGCTTGTACGTCCAGGTCTTGCCGCCGTCGCTCGGCACGCCCGCGCTCGCCGCGAGGTCGGGGACGAGCTTGTTGCCCTCCTCGCCCGCGCCGGGCTGGAAGGTCATCAGCGGACGCGCGTAGACGCGGCTGAGGTTGTACATGTACGCGTAGTACGTGTTGCCCGGGTCGAAGGAGTCCGGCACGTCGGAGTACTCGTACGTGACCGTCCCACCCTTCTGGGTGGACGCGTTGACGACGCCCTTGGTGGCCGCGTCGGCCCCGGCGGACTTGCCGCCGTCCTTGTCCGTGTTGTCATCGGCCTTGCTGCAACCGGCGAGCAACAGGCTCACACTGCCGATGGCCGCAATCGCGGCCAGCCCTGACCTTCGCATGATGGTCTGCTTCCCCTTTGTTGATGGAAATCTGTCGGACTCTCGCTGCGGCTGCACGTCAGCGGCTGCGCGGGTCGAGAGCGTCACGGAGACCGTCGCCGAGCAGGTTGAACGCCAGCACGGTCACGAAGATGGCGAGACCGGGCACGATCATGAACTGCGGATCGACCTGGTAGTAGGTGACCGCCTCCTTGAGCATGCCGCCCCACGACGCCTGCGGGGGCTGGATGCCGACGCCCAGGAAGCTCAGGCTGGCCTCGAAGAGGATGTTGGTCGGGATGAGCAGCGTCGAGTAGACGATGATCGGGCCGACCAGGTTGGGCAGCAGCTCCCGGAACAGGATGTACGGCCCCTTGGCGCCCATCCCCCGCGACGCGTCCACGAACTCGCGTTCCCGCAGGGCGAGCGTCTGGCCCCGGACGATGCGTCCCAGATAAGGCCAGTTGAAGAAGCCGATGACGAAGATGAGCACGCTGATGTGGAGCGGCAGTCCCTCCATGCCGAACGCGCCGCCCTGCAGCGTGGCGGAGATAGCGATGGCGAACAGCAGGAGGGGGAAGGCGAGGAAGGTGTCCATCAGCCGGCTGATGATCGAGTCGACCCGCCCGCCGTAGTAGCCGGCCACCACGCCGAGGACCGCACCGATGGTGTTCGACAGGATCGTCGCCCCGAAGGCCACGACCAGCGACACCCAGGAGCCCTCGAGGATGCGGGTGGCGATGTCCCGCCCGAACTTGGGGTCCACGCCGAGCGGGTGCTCCCAGCTCATGCCGCCGAAGTCCCCTTGGGGGATCGACGTGTTGGGGTCGATCAGGTCCTGGTTGAAGGCGTTGGGGTCCAGGCCGAACAGGGCCTGGATCGGACGCGAGAGGAGCGCGAGCACGATCAGCAGGATCACGATGACCCCGCCGGCCACGGCGACCTTGTCCTTCTTGAAGCGGGACCAGGCGATCTGCCCCAGGGAACGGCCCTCGATCTGCCCCTTCTCGACACCCGCGAGTACAGCCTCGGGCTGTACCTCGGTTGCCGACCCGGTGGTCTCGATCGGTGCGGTCACGGTGACCCGACCCCTCTCGCCGGCGGTGACCGGCCTTTGTCCGCCGCTGTCGGCGGCTTGATCCACTTACTGCCTGCTACGCGGCCGGCGCCGATGAGTGCGGCCCAACTGTCCAGTTGACCCCGGATTGCTGCCGATGGGCACTCGCTCACAGGATCGACGACCTCGCGTCTGAGAGGCGAGTCTTCAATGCATGCGCGATCACACGCCAGATCTGACGGAGAAAGTATGCGTAACCGTGATGCCGACCTGCACATTCCGTTACCCGAACGCCACGCGCCGACATCCGGAGAGGGGGGCGCGCCCGTCAGCTGTGCTCGGTGTCACATCACGGAAGAACCGGAACACTTCAGGACGTCGGCGCGAGGCAGCGCGCGGGGCCGGCGAAAGGCGCGGACCCGCGCCCGGGGCCGGTGCGGGTGTGACGGGCGGTCAGCCGCCGGCGGGTCCGTGACCGGACCGGCCGTCCGGCGTGCGGGTCAGTACGGACGCGGGCCCGGGAAGCCGTAGCCGCCGCCCGGCCCCTGGGCCGGGGCGGGGGCGTGCGCCTCGCGGTCGTAGAAGGGGCGGGCGTTGGCGCGCATCCACATCACGACGGGGTCGTAGTCGTCGGTCATCGCGACAGTGGAGACCGGCAGCCCGTCCGGCACCGCGCCGATGGACTGCTGCATCATCGCCCGCACGGCGTCCACGGCCGGCGGGGAGGAGTCGTACACGTCGAGCCCGATGGCCAGGTAGGGCGCGCCCAGCGCCGGCTGCACCCAGGCCCGGCGCAACGTGCGGACCGCCTGGGCGCGGTGGGCGTTCTGCGCGAGCAGCGCGTAGAACTGCGGGATCTCGATGCCGGGCTCGGACAGCCGGAGCGGACCCGCGGGCTGCCGCTCGAGGCCGGTGGCGATCCGGCGCAGATCCAGCCACGGAATGCCGACGCCGCCGCCGGGGGCGTGCGGGTTCAGCCAGAGGCCGTAGTGGTCGGGATAGAGGGTCCGGGCCACGTCCAGCCCGTCGACCACCTCGTAGGACCGGTTCCAGCCGCTCGCGCTGAGCTCCTGGGCGGACGTCACACAGGGCGCGTAGCCGTGCCCTTCGACCTCCATGTTTCCGTACTGGGCGTCCGGGGAGCCGGCCTGCCCGTGCCACAGCAGCATCCAGACCTGACCCGAGGAGGGGGTCGCGAGCGCGCGCAGGAGCGCCTCGTAGGCGTCGTAGCGCCCGGGCGTGACCTGGCGCAGCATGTGCTCGACCGAGCCGGTCGCGGCAGTGCCAGCGCTCACTTTTTATCGCCCCTTCGAGAAGTTGCCCCGCGTCGGAGTCCAGCTTAGGCGCTCCGCCTGGTCGAGCAGTTGAGAGCGGAGGCCCCGCGCCCCGTCGGACGGCCCGCTTCCCGGCCCCGTGACGGGTGAAGCCTCTGGCAGGTGACTAGTGAAGCCTCGAGTAGAAGGGCCGGACCCGCTCCCTCATCCAGTCGCCCACCGGGTCCTGGGCGACGTCGAGGAGGACGAGGTTGACCGGCCAGGGCGCCGCCGCCGTCGTCAGGGCCCTGCCGAGGGCCTCCAGGGGGAGCGCGCGCAGGTCCCCCTCCCACTGGGAGAGCTCGACGCCCACGAACATCACCGGGTCCGCCGTCTCGATCACGGCCAGGCAGCGGCGGGCGGTGCGGACCACGCCGACGGCCTCGAACTCCGCCGAGGCGGCGGCCAGGAAGTCCATCGGGTCGTCCTGCCAGTCCGGCTCGTAGAGACGGACCCGGCCGCCGGCCGCCGGCCCGTCCAGCGGGGTGCGGCCGGCCCGGCACAGCTCGGCCACGGCGGCCGGCGGCAGCGGGACGCCGACCATGCCGTCGGGGTTGACGAGGATGCCCGCCTGCGGCGGCAGTCCCCGCGCGAACTCCACGGCCGGCGCGACGGTGAACGACATGTGCGAGCCGACGACCTGGCGGAACTGCTCCTCGGAGCTGAAGACCGGCACGTACACCTGGCCGTCGAGGTCCATCGTGGGCAGGTCGAGGGGGCCGCTGTGCGGGCCGCCGCCGCCGGGGAGCGGCACCCAGACGAAGCTGCGGCCGAGCACCTCCACGATCCGGCCGCCGGCTCCCGGCACGCCGAGGGAGGCGGAGAGCACCTCCTCCAGCTCGTTGCCGGGCCATCCGCCGTGCGAATGGGGGTGCGCCTGCGCCGGGAAGTCCGCGGGGAAGTCCGCCGGGGGGAAGTCCATCTGCCTACCGCCTGCTAAGAACCGCTCACTCTGCTGTGACTGAAAGGCTAGCGGGTGCCGGCGGCCCCGCCGCTGCGCAGGGGACCGACGGCCCTCAGCCCGTGAAGCCGATCCGCCGCAGGACGTCTGCGGCGGGCCGGTCGAGCAGGACCGCGGAGCCGCACCCCTCGGGCAGGCGGCCCTTCTCCACCGACCGCAGAAGACGGGCGGCGGCGCGGCGGTGCCGAAGGAACGCGTACCGCGAGACGCCGCGGCCGCGCTCGCGCTGGCCCTGCAGGGCCGTGTCCGCGCCGACGTCGAGGACCAGCAGATGCAGGGCGCCGCCGCGGCGGCGGGCCGCACGGGCCAGCCAGTCGCGGACCCAGGCCTGGGCTCCGCAGTCGTGCACCACGACGCCCCCGCCGCCGCGCAGGGCCCGGCGCAGTCCGGCGTAGTGGGCCAGGCGGACCACCGGCCGGTAGAGGGCGTAGGGCAGGAAGCGGGGCATCCGGGCGTCCCAGCGGTCGCGGGTGTCCTGGGAGTCGACGCGGACGCCGCGCACCGCGCGTTTCATCAGGGTGGACTTGCCGCTGCCGGGCAGACCGGTGACCACCACGAGGTCACGCGGGCCGAAGAGCAGGCCGTGCGGACTGCGGCCGGCCCGCTCCCGCAGGTCGCGGACGACGGGCGCGGGCTGCCGGGAGCACGCCTGCCGGGTCCGGGCGCCGGGCTGCGCGGGCAGCGCGATCCCCGAGCCGGCCGCGAAGGCCGTGGTCCTCGCCGAGGTCGTCCTCTTCACCGTGATCGTCCTCCCCTGGGGCCAGGTAGTGCTCATCCCCACCGAGCGTAAAGAGAAGGTAATGCGCGGCGCCTCGCGTTTTCGTGCGCGTAGCGACACAAGCCGGTTACAGATCCGGCCTGCCGCGACGGGGGCGGGCCGTGCGATGATGGCCGCGCCAACTGCATACCGGCCGTTTGAATCCGCGCGGGAGAGTCCTCAGCAGCAGTTCCGCTGGGGCGCCGAAGGAGCAAGTCCCTCCCTTGAATCTCTCAGGCCCCGTTACCGCGCGGGCGAGGCACATCTGAAAAGCGGGCCGCCGTCTTCGGCGGTCCCACCCACGGTGCAAGCCATGTCCCGCCCCCGCTCGCAGCGGTGGTCATGGCGAACCTCTCAGGTTCCGATGACAGATGGGGAGGAACGACCTCGCCGTCCCCCCGCGTCCGGCTTCACTCGCGCGGGAGGGGCCCCCGTCGCCTTGGGAGACGAACGACCGATGAGCAGCACCGCACCCCGTCACACCGCGCTCGATGCCCTGCATCGCTCGCTGGGCGCGACGATGACCGACTTCGCCGGCTGGGACATGCCCCTGCGCTACGGCTCCGAACGCGACGAGCATCTCGCCGTCCGCACCCGGGCCGGGCTCTTCGACCTCTCGCACATGGGCGAGATCACCGTGAGCGGCCCGGAGGCGGCCGAGTTCCTGAACTTCGCCCTGGTCGGCGACCTCGCCGCCGTGCGCGTGGGCCGGGCCCGCTACACCATGATCTGCGCCGAGAACGGCGGCATCCTCGACGACCTCATCGTGTACCGGCTGGCCGACGCCGAGTACATGATCGTCTCCAATGCCTCCAACGCTCAGAACGTCCTGAACGAGCTGGGCAACCTGGCCGAGGAGTTCGAGGTCGAGGTCCGCGACGACCGCGACGCCTACGCCCTGATCGCCGTCCAGGGACCGGAGTCCCCCGGCATCCTCGCGGCCGTCACCCAGGCCGACCTCGACGGCCTGAAGTACTACGCGGGCCTGCCGGGCGCCGTCGCCGGCGTCCCCGCGCTCATCGCGCGCACCGGGTACACCGGCGAGGACGGCTTCGAGCTGTTCGTGAAGCCGGAGCACGCCGTCGAGCTGTGGCAGGCGCTGACCAAGGCCGGCGAGGGCGCCGGGCTGGTCCCCTGCGGCCTGTCGTGCCGGGACACGCTGCGCCTGGAGGCGGGCATGCCGTTGTACGGGCACGAGCTGAGCACCTCCCTCACCCCCTTCGACGCGGGCCTCGGACGCGTGGTGAAGTTCGAGAAGGAGGGCGACTTCGTCGGGCGCGAGGCGCTGACCGCGGCGGCCGCGCAGGCCGAACGGCAGCCGCCGCGCGTCCTGGTCGGCCTGGTCGCCGAGGGCCGCCGCGTCCCGCGCGCCGGGTACGCGGTCGTGGCGGGCGGCGAGGTGATCGGCGAGGTGACCTCCGGGGCGCCGTCCCCGACCCTGGGCAAGCCGATCGCGATGGCCTACGTCGACGCCGCGCACGCCGCGCCCGGCACTTCGGGCGTGGGCGTGGACATCCGGGGCAGCCACGAGCCGTACGAGGTCGTGGCGCTGCCCTTCTACAAGCGCCAGAAGTAGACACTGAGCCCCGGGCCTCGGGTGACACTGCGCACATTCCCGCTGCTCACCCGTGCCCTGGACCGTCCCCCTTCATCAGCACTCCCCCGCGTACAGGAGAATTCAGGCCATGAGCAACCCCCAGCAGCTGCGCTACAGCAAGGAGCACGAGTGGCTGTCGGTCGCCGAGGACGGCGTCTCGACGGTCGGCATCACGGAGCACGCGGCCAACGCGCTCGGTGACGTGGTCTTCGTCCAGCTCCCGGAGGCCGGCGCCACGGTGGCCGCGGGCGAGTCCTGCGGCGAACTGGAGTCCACCAAGTCGGTCAGCGAGCTGTACGCCCCGGTCTCCGGTGAGATCACCGAGGTCAACCAGGACGTCGTCGACGACCCGGCGCTGGTGAACTCCGCCCCCTTCGAGGGCGGGTGGCTGTTCAAGGTACGCATCACGGGCGAGCCGGACGATCTGCTCTCCGCTGACGAGTACACCGCCTACACCGCCGGCTGAGGAGTCGTAGTCGCATGTCCGTCCTGAACACGTCCCTGCACGAGCTCGATCCGGAGATCGCGGCCGCGGTCGACGCCGAGCTGCACCGCCAGCAGTCCACGCTGGAGATGATC